>NZ_JADFBZ010000014.1:0-53671 GCF_015223095.1 Moraxella sp. K127
TTTTTTTTGCCCTTTTTTAATCAATTTGCCTTTTTAATAAAATGGCTAAATAAACTCATCAACCCAACAACCATATCATGGTCGCCACGACATAAATAAGTGCAGATAATACCAGACCAAGCCACATACCTGTATCATTATAGGAACGGACATAACCGCCAATAAATGTACATATCGTGCCAAAAACAATCGCCCCAACCAACCAAAGAATAAAGAATAATATCAATATCATGGGGTTATTTCCTTGATTTAATTTATTAGGTTTTTGTTAAATTTCAATAAAATGTTACCAAATGGTAGGCACGCCCTAACTTTTTATTTGGATTTTTAAATCATACAGCGATTTGGTTTGGTGTTCAAGTGGTTTTATGATGACATATTGTAGTCATGCAAATAAAAATCCCATCATCTCACCCCTACCCCCAAAGTAGTATGCCGTTTGCCTTTTGGGCGATTGGGGCGAACGCACGGTTTTGCTACACTTAGCCCATACCCACAACCGAGGCAACGCCTTACGAAGCCATGAAAACGTCCGTCCCCACCTACCACGCTAAAGCCCCCTTTGCCGACATGGGCGGGCAAGGCTTACACACCCAACTTGCCCCCACGCCGCTTGTGGACGGATTTAACAGACAGCTGACCTACCTACGCCTATCCGTTACCGACTTTTGTAACTTTCGCTGTGATTACTGTCTGCCGAATGGCTATCAAGGCAAACGCCCTGATGACGAGCTGACACTTGCCGAGATTGACACGCTTTTTGGTGGCTTTGTCAGCCTTGGCACAAAAAAAGTGCGTCTGACAGGCGGAGAGCCGTCCGTTCGCCGTGATTTGGCGGATATCATCACCCTTGCTAGACAGCATGGCATTGCCAAAGTCGCCATCTCATCAAACGGCTACAAACTTGCCAAACATCTATCATCTTGGCAAAACGCTGGGCTTAATCAATTAAATCTTAGCATTGACAGTTTTGATAAAGACATATTCAAAAAAATCACAGGCTTTGACATATTGCCCACGCTATTAAATGACGTGGATAGATTATTAGAAACGACTGATATCAAATTAAAAATGAACGGTATTTTAATGCACGATACCGCTTATGATAATTTATTATCCGCCCTTGATTTTGTCAAAGAGCGTCCTGTTACTTATCGCTTTATTGAATTTATGCAAACCAGTGATAATGCCGATTTGTTTTTTGCTCAAAATCAAACCGCTTATTTTATCAAAGACCACCTTATCACACACGGCTGGCAACCAAAACCCAAAGCCCAAGACGATGGACCTGCCATTGAATATACCCACCCTGATTATGCAGGCAGTATTGGCATTATTGAGCCATATGCCAAAAACTTTTGTGATAGTTGTAATCGGTTAAGAGTCAGCAGTCTTGGTAAAGTGCATTTGTGCTTATTTGATTCTCAAAATTATGACATTCGCCCTTATCTTGCCACACAAGACAAAAAAGGGCTAATGACAGCACTAAAAGGCTTAATGCCAATAAAACCTGAACATCATTATTTAGACAGTCATAGCGGTATTATGAATAATCTCTCATTGGTGGGCGGTTAGTCATATCTTATGATATGATGTTGCTTTTCATGTATAAGGTGTTCAATCATGACCGCAGAGACAATCACACAACTAGATGATTTGCCAAGACTTATCGGCACATTAACCGATGTACGAGCAGGCAAGGTAGAGCCGTTCGTGCGTGGCGTGAGTGCCATTAACAAAATAGCGATTGAAGGTAGTATGAAGGTGAATCTGCTGGGTCTGTCCGAAGATGAGCAGGCGGAGCATAAATTTCACGGCGGACACCTAAAAGCCCTGCACCAAATGCCCATCACGACCTATGACGCCATCAATCAAGAATTTAATTTGAACGTACCCATCGGCTCATTGGGCGAGAACCTAACCGTGATGACATCAGGCGAGCCGATGTGCGAGGATAATGTCTGCATTGGTGATATCTATCAGTTTGGCGAGGGCGATGACAGCGTGCAAGTGCGTCTGATACAGCCGCGTCGTCCCTGCTACAAGATTAACGACAAGCTTGGCAATGCAGGCGTGTCCTATTTCGTGGCACGAGAGGGTATTGCAGGGTGGTATTATCAGGTGGTGCGAACAGGGGTACTTCATGCGGACATGCCTGTTTATCTCATTGACCGCCCTTATCCTTTTGCTAATTTGACAGCGTTATGGTCATTGATTAACCAAAAATCTGGCATTGAGGCACAGACGGCGGATAAATGGCTTGGTATTGACTGCCTAGAAATCAGCTGGAAAAAGAAAATTCACGACAAACGTAAAGCTCATTGATATTTCATTTATTTTTATTTAAAAGGGCAATCCTATGTGCGAACTTTGCAACAACCTCAACCACATCGCTCCGCCAAAAGCGGACAAGCCATTTATTCCGCTCAACATTGCCGTGCTGACCGTCTCCGACACTCGCACGCTGGACGAAGACACGTCAGGGCAATATCTGGCGGACAGTATCAAAAAGGCAGGGCATACGCTCATCGACCGCAAGCTCACAACAGACGACATCTACCAAATCCGTGCCGTGATGAGTGCGTGGATTGCCGACCCTGATGTTCATGCCGTCATCAGCACGGGCGGTACGGGCTTTTATCATCGGGACAATATGCCAGAGGCGGTGTCGGTGCTGTTTGACAAAGAAGTGGCGGGCTTTGGCGAGAT
Organism: Moraxella sp. K127; assembly: GCF_015223095.1. Lineage (NCBI taxonomy): Bacteria > Pseudomonadati > Pseudomonadota > Gammaproteobacteria > Moraxellales > Moraxellaceae > Moraxella > Moraxella sp. K127. Next base: position 2,710 of record NZ_JADFBZ010000014.1, read on the forward strand.
GTTTCGCCTGCTCTCCAAAGACGACATTGGTATGTCCACCTTGCAATCTCGGGCGGTGGCAGGCATGGCAAACAGCACAGCGATTTTTTGCTTGCCAGGTTCGACAGGGGCGTGCCGTACGGGCTGGGAAGGCATTTTGTTAGAACAGCTTGATAACCGCACACGTCCTTGCAACTTTGTGCCACATCTTATGCGTCAAAATCCCACGCACGGCTAAGGCATAAATATGAAATGCAAAAAGGTAAAAAAGATAAAGCCATGAGCGTGATTGGTCTATTGATTTTGGCAGGGGGCAATTCTCGACGTATGGGTTCGCCCAAGGCGTTGTTGCCCTTGCCAAATCATCAGACATTGCTTGATTTTCATGTCAATAATGCTAAGACATTAAATCTGCCGATACTCATTGGCGATAATGACAAAGGGTTTTTGGATAAGTCTTTTTTTAATAATGCCAATTCAATCAATTTATCTGTTGTTATCATTGATGACTATATCAAAAATGCAGGGGCGTTGTCTTGTATATTATCCGCTTTTCATTATTGCCAAAATCATTTTTTAAATAATAAAGATGAATTAGAAAATAAAAATTTATCCGATAAATTTTTAATGGTGATGAGCTGTGATAACTTGATTGATGTTAGCCAAATTTTTAATTTATTAAAAAAGGCTGATTTAAACAATCATCATGGGGCGTATTTAAAAGACACATCGGGCGATAAAGATTATCCGTTATTGGGCTGTTATTCGTTGTCTTTATATAATGAATTAAAAGTGTATTTGGATAAGGGCGAGCGGTCTGTGATGAAATTTTTAAAGGATAAAGATATTTGCCAAATATCCATGCCAACAGATTGGCGAAATCTTGCCAATTTTAATACGCCTGATGAATTTAAATTGGCATTGTCGTATTTTAAAAACAACCCACAAAAAGAGCAATCATGAATCTTACCCATTTAGACAAAGACGGCAACATCACCATGGTGGACGTGGGCGACAAAATCGCCACCGCACGCACCGCCACCGCACAGGGCAAGGTGGTGTTCACCCCTGACGTGTACCGCCACATCAAAGACACAGACGGCATGACCAAAAAGGGCAGTATCATTCAGACTGCCCACATCGCAGGGATTATGGCGGGCAAAAAAACGCACGAGCTGATACCCTTATGCCATGCCTTGCCCCTTGACACCATCAAGATGAGCTTTGAGTATGCTGATGATGAGTGTGCCATCGTGGTGGGGGCGGTCGCCAAAGTTACCCACAAGACAGGCGTTGAGATGGAAGCCTTGACCGCCGTATCTGTGGCGTGTCTGACCATCTATGACATGACCAAGGCAATCAGCCATGACATCACGATAACTGACATTCATCTTGTCCAAAAAACAGGGGGAAAATCCGATTATGACAAATAACAATCAACCATTTGATACGATAAGCCTTACTGTGCTGTACTTTGCCAGCCTTGCCGAACAAGCAGGTAAGGATAGTGAGACTGTGCAGGTAGATAGCGATGATTTGGCAGTGATTTATAATGAGCTGTCCGCCCAATACGGCTTTGATTTACCCCAAGACAAAGTGGCGGTTGCCATCAATCACGAGTTTGGCGGTTGGGGTGATACGGTCTCATCAGGCGATACGATTGCCTTTATTCCGCCTGTGGCAGGGGGCTGATATGAAAACGGTTCATGATAATGCGTTAATCACAAGCCTGCCTGTGGAGCAAGCCTATGAGCTTGCCCGAGTGGACGGTTTTGCTTTGTCGGATTGCCCCATTGATGATAGATTGTTAAAATCGTATCTACTAAATGACACCGCAGGGGCGTTGGTAACGTTTGAAGGGTGGGTGCGTAACCATAATAACAAGCGAGCGGTGAGCCGTCTGACTTACTACGGCTATGAACAGCTCGCCATCAACCACGGGGCGAAGCTCATCCGTGAAGCCAAAGCCAACTTTGACATCACGCACGCTGTCGCCATTCACCGCATTGGCGAGCTTGGCATTGGCGATATGGCGGTGTGGATTGGGGTGTGTGCGTCTCATCGCACGCCCGCCTTTGATGCTTGCGAATGGCTATTAAACGCCATCAAAGCCGACATTCCTGTGTGGAAGCAGGAGTTCTATGATGATGACAGCAGTTTGTGGTTGTCTAATAATGGCTAGGGACGACGAATAGTTACGTATCGGGGTGGTAAAATCGCCCTGATTTATTTTGATAAATCCCAACCCATTTTGATAAATATGGTACAATGTGCCACCATATTTATCAATTAACCCCATGTTCAAGCTCACTTTTTTAGGCACATCAAGCGGTGTGCCAACCCGTGAACGCAACGTCTCTGCTCTTGCCTTAGAATGCATTGCCAACGCCCATGCCAAACGCCATGCTTGGCTACTCATCGACTGCGGAGAAGGTACACAGCATCAGCTCATAAAAAGCCATCTGTCGCCCAATGGCTTATCCACCATACTCATCACTCACACGCATGGCGACCACTGTTATGGGCTGGGCGGACTTTTGGCGAGCCTTGGCATGAACAGACGCACCAAGCCTTTGACGCTCATCGCCCCAAAAGCCATCGCCAAACTGCTGGATACGCTAACCATCGTGAGCGAACTGTATTTTAATTATCCCATTGATTTTATTGCCATTGAGGATAATTTGGAGCGTGAGCTATCCCTTGATTTGGGCGATAATCATCGCATTGATATACGCCTGCACACGCTATCGCACCGCATTGCATCGTTTGGGTTTGAGATTAACCAGACGCTTGACAAAGACAAACTTTTGACCGATAAATTAAAAGCCGATAACATCGCCAATAGGTATTGGCATGAGATTTTGAAGGCGGATACGCCCCTAACACTTGATGATAATACCATCAATCCGCATGACTACAAAGTCAATATCCAAAGCACCACCAAAATCGTCATCGCAGGCGACAACGACACGCCAAGCCTACTGACCCAAGCCGTCAAAGACTGCCACGCCCTCGTCCATGAGGCGACCTATACCGATGATGTCATGCAAAAAATAGTGAACAAACCTGCCGAGCTGGGCGGATTTGACCCCAAGCATTCTAGTGCCAAAATGGTTGCTCAATTTGCCCACGCCTGCCACGTTCCCATGCTGATATTGACCCATTTTAGTGCCAGATATGCCCCTTTTGATAATGACACTGCCAAACAGCCCAACATGGGGCATATCCGCAAGGAAGTGGAGCGGTATTATGACGGCAAACTGGTGCTGGCAAAGGATTTTTTGCAAGTGGCAGTGGGTTTGGATACTATCAATTAACCTAATAAAACCAACCATTTATGAATAAACACATACTCTTAACTCCCCTAAATATCGGCAATCAAACCATTGCCAATCGCCTTATCGTTGCCCCAATGGCAGGGGTAACGGACAACCCTTTTCGCCGTCTTGCTAAGTCCTTTGGGGCAGGTCATGCCGTCAGTGAGATGATTATCGCCGATACCGCCCTATACGCCCACCAAAAGTCGCTGTATCGTGCCAACTTTTCGGGTGAGATTGCCCCTATATCCGCCCAAGTGGCAGGGGCGGAGCCTGATAAGCTCGCCCAAGCGGTACGATTTCAGGTAGAAAATGGGGCGTGTATCGTGGATATTAACATGGGTTGCCCTGCCAAAAAAGTGTGTCGCAAATTGTCGGGGTCGGCACTTTTGCAAGACTTGGATTTGGTAAAAAAATTGCTTGACAGTGCGGTGGAATCGGTTGCCGATTTGGGCGTGCCAATTACCCTAAAAACACGCTTGGGCTTTGCCAATGGACAAGAAAATATCCTAACGGTCGCCAAAATTGCCGAAAACGCAGGCATCTCCGCCCTTGCCATACATGGACGCACCCGAGAGGATTTTTATACAGGCAATGCCCGTTATGAGCTTATCAAAGAGGTCAAGGCAACTGCCAAAATCCCTATTATTGTGAATGGCGATATTGACAGCCCCCAAAAAGCCAAATGGGTGCAAGAGTACACAGGGGCGGATGCGGTCATGATAGGGCGAGCAGGGCAGGGGCGACCGTGGATTTTTCGGGACATTGCTCATTATCTTGCCACAGGCGAGCTTTTGCCATCGCCTAGCGTGAGTGAACTGCGTGAGATTGTGCTGGCTCACTTGGACGAGCTGTATCAATTTTATGGCGAATATTCAGGCTGTCGCATTGCCCGAAAACACATCGCTTGGTACACAGGCGGACTTGCCAATTCCAACGCCTTTCGTGAGGCGATGTATCGTGAAGAGACGACAAGCGGACAATATAAAGTGGTTGATGAGTTTTTAAAAGTCACACAGATGGATAAATAATCCCATTATTCATTATTTTTGTAAAATAATCATGGTTTTTTGTGGCATTATCCCCATATTAATAGGGCGTGCCTACCCTTTATAGCACAATTTACATGTTAAAATTTATAAAACAAACCATCTGTTTTTGCATGAAAAATGGCTATCCGACCACTTAACTGTTTGATTTTAAGATTTTTTTACTTCATTTTTAAAATTAAGCGGTCGGATGTTTTTTGCGTCAAAATCCTTGTTGATATTGCAATATCAACTGCGGGCTTTTTCTTGAAAAACGGGCGATTTCCCCTATTTTCATGGCAAATACAAAGGGCAGACACGCCTTAATCAAAGCATTCATCAAGTAGGACTTTATGTTTAATAAAACCTTTGAAAATACTCGCCAAGCGGTAGAAGATTTTGCCCACAAAGAACAGCACGAATACATCACGGTTGAGCATTTGCTACTGGGGCTTATCAGCGACCCCGAAGCACGAGAGATTTTGACGGCGTGCGGGGTGGATTTGGACTTTTTGGCAAATGAGTTGAAGCGGTATTTGCAAGTCTATATCCCACGCATTACAGGCACGCACGCCACACCGATGATGACCAAAGCCTATCAGCGAGTGCTACAACGGGCGATTTGGCACGTGCAGACCAGTGGGCAGGGGCGAGCGGTGTCAGGCATTGATGTGTTGGTGGCGATATTTAAAGAGCGAGATTCACAGGCGGTGGCACTGCTCAAATCGCAGGGCATATCGGGGTTGTCGGTCATGCGATACCTGTCGCACGGCATGAATGAGCCTAATGATGAGCAGGACGAGAGCGAAGAAGATGAGAATCCCAAAGCCCAAAAGTCCGCCCCCAAAAAAGACCCGCTCAAAGAGTTCGCCCAAAATCTCAATGAGCGAGCCAAACAAGGCTTGACCGACCCACTCATCGGACGCATGGCAGAGATAGAACGCACCGCCCAAATCCTATGCCGTCGCCGTAAAAATAATCCCCTGCTGGTGGGCGACCCTGGGGTGGGCAAGACCGCCATCGCCGAAGGCTTGGCATGGCTCATCACCAGTGGCAAAGCCCCCAAAGCCCTAGCTGATACCATCATTTATAGCCTTGACATCGGTTCGCTCGTGGCAGGGACGAAGTTTCGTGGCGATTTTGAAAACCGTATCAAGGACTTGTTAAAAGCCATCAAAAAACAGTCCAATGCCGTGCTATTTATCGATGAGATTCACACCATCATCGGGGCAGGTTCGTCCATGAACAGTACGATGGACGTATCCAACCTTATCAAGCCTGCCTTAGCCAATGGCGAGTTACGCTGTATCGGCTCAACGACCTTTGCCGAATATCGTCAAGTCTTTGAAAAAGACCATGCCCTATCCAGGCGTTTTCAAAAAATCGACATCAAAGAACCAAGTATAGAAGACAGTATTGGTATCTTACAAGGTTTAAAAGCTCAGTACGAAGCTTTTCATCGGGTCAGCTACACCGATGACGCCATCAAATCGGCAGTGGAGCTGTCCGCCAAGCATATCCATGACCGTTTTTTACCTGATAAAGCCATTGATGTCATCGATGAAGCAGGGGCGAGAATGCGACTGCAACATGGCGAGAAGTTGGACAATGCTGACAATGACACACAAACAGCCATCATCGGCACGGTGGATGTGGCACAGGTCGAAGAAATCGTCGCCAAAATCGCTCGCATACCGCCCAAATCGGTGAGTCGTGATGATGTGGAAGTGTTGAAAAACTTAGAGCGAGATTTAAAACATGTCGTCTTTGGACAAGATGAAGCGATTGGCAAATTAGCCGACAGTATCAAGCTGGCTCGGGCAGGACTCAAATCCGCTGAAAAACCCATCGGGGCGTTTATGTTTGCAGGTCCAACAGGGGTTGGTAAAACCGAAATCGCCCGTCAGCTTGCCTTTGCCTTGGGCGTGGAGCTTATCCGTTTTGATATGAGTGAATACATGGAAGCCCACACCGCGTCACGGCTCATCGGAGCACCCCCGGGTTATGTCGGCTATGACCAAGGTGGACTTTTGACCGAAAAAGTCCATCAGCACCCCCACTGCGTGCTACTGCTCGATGAAATCGAAAAAGCCCATCATGACGTCTTTAACCTACTGCTACAAGTCATGGACCACGGCACACTGACCGATAATAACGGCAGAAGCGTGTCCTTTAAACAAGTTATCCTTATCATGACGACCAATGTTGGGGCGGAGAGTATCAGCCGTACATCGATGGGCTTTACCGAGCAAGACCATAGCAGTGATAACAGCGAGGCGATGAAGCGTACCTTTACCCCAGAGTTTCGCAACCGTCTGGATGCAGTGGTGCAGTTTGCTCCGTTATCTAGTGAGACCATCGGTTCGGTAGTGGATAAATTTATCATCGAACTACAAAGCACTTTGGATGACAAAAACGTGGTATTAGAAGTCAGCGATGACGTGCGTACATATCTGGGTGAGAAGGGCTATGATAAACTCATGGGAGCAAGACCGATGGCACGATTGGTAACCGATGAGCTTAAAAAACCCCTTGCCGAGATGATACTCTTTGGCGAGCTGGCACAAGGTGGGGTGGTCAGAGTGCGACTGTCTGATGACCCATCCGATGACTCAACCAATGATAAGCATTCAAAACTTATCTTTGATGTGGTAAAATCAGCAAGCCAAATCCAAACGTCAGAAATGGCATAAATGCCCAATCTTGGCGATTGTTCAATGGTTTTTTAAACCAAGGGTGGATTGTTCGCCCTTGGTTATGTAAAGTTGGTAGTAGTATTTAAATAGCCAAGCCATTCCCCAACCACGGCAAAACCACCAAACATCCATCAACACAAGGTAATCATCATGACAGCGACCAAACTAGACGGCAAAGACGTTGCCAGCCAAATCGAAACTTCCCTAAAAGAGCGAGTGCAAACACTCAAAGACAAAACAGGACGTACGCCCATTTTGGCGACTATCCTAGTCGGCGATGACCCAGCGTCAGCGACTTATGTGCGTATGAAAGGCAATGCCTGTAAGCGTGTGGGCATGGAGTCTATCCGTGTGGAAATGCCAAGCGAGACGACCACCGATGAGCTACTCGCCAAAATCCGTGAACTCAACGCCAATCCTGATGTGCACGGTATTTTATTGCAACACCCTGTGCCAGCTCAGATTGATGAGCGTGCCTGCTTTGATGAGATTGCCCTATCTAAGGATGTGGATGGTGTGACTTGTCTAGGCTTTGGGTGTATGGCGATGGGCGAGCGTGCTTATGGCTCTGCCACACCACAAGGTATTATGCACCTGCTAAATCACTATAACGTACCACTGGCGGGTAAGCACGCTGTGGTGGTAGGGCGTAGTGCGATTTTGGGTAAGCCGATGGCGATGATGCTCCTAAACGCCAACTGCACCGTAACCATTTGCCATTCTAAAACCGCCAATCTTGCCGACCACGTCCGCCAAGCCGACATCGTGGTGGGAGCGGTGGGCGTGCCTGAGCTTATCAAGAAAGACTGGATAAAACAAGGGGCGGTGGTCGTGGACGCAGGCTTTCATCCGACAGAGACAGGCGGTGTGGGCGATATTGAGCTTGATGGTATTGAGAATATTGCCAGTTTCTACACGCCTGTACCGGGGGGTGTGGGGCCGATGACCATTAACACTCTAATCCGCCAAAGCGTGGAGGCAGGCGAGTTAGAAGCAGGTTTATAAATAGAGCCAAAGAGCTAAAATTACCACAGATTTATGATGTGTGGGCGTAGGGACGTGTTAAACACGTCCTTTGTAATTTTATGTGCTAAATTGCTTGTAAAATAAAAACCACAAATGTAAATTCGTGGTTTCTTATTAAATAGGGAGTTAAAAGGAAAAAAAGGGGTTAATCAATACGCTCAATACTGACATTGCCCACACCTTTTTGGGTTAGCCCAATGGCTTTGGCGGCACCATAAGACAAATCCAAGATGCGGTTGGCTTGGGCAGGGCGGTCATTGACTTTAACGACGACCGATTTGCCATTGTCTTTATTGGTGACCTTGATGTAGCAGTTCATTGGTAATGAGCTGTGAGCGGCAGTCATGGCATTCATGTCAAAGGTTTCGCCACTGGCGGTAGGTTTGCCGTGGAACTGACGACCGTACCATGATGCCATGCCTGATTGTTTAAATTTGCTGACGGTGTTAGAAGCAACGGCAGAGAGCTGTCCTAGCATGTCCGAGTCTTTTTGAGAGTCACTCTTAGCGTCCTTGATTAAAGAGCTTGATAACGCCAATGAAGTGTTGTCACGAGTGGATTTGACAAGGCTTGATGCGTTATTGTGCTGACGGCTAAGCTCGCCCAATACTTTATCAATATTGGCACTTGTATTTGCCGCATTGACCGCTTGAACAGGAGCGACTGTTCCTAGGGTTGTTGCAAGTGCAATCGCACCAGTTTTTAGATATTTCATGTGAGAACCTATAAAGGAATGCCTGACATTTTTTGTCATTCATACTTATTCATACAAAAGCATGATGGCATTCTGGTGGGTTAATGATTGGTGTTAAGTCAATTTAAGCAAGCCAATCGTTAGTTATCTTAATAAGATGGGGGTTTCTTTTTTATTTTGCAAGGTTGCTATATGAGTCACTTGAAAAAATAAGTTACTTTACAAATTTGCAAAGGTTAAAATGAAATCCGTCCCATAGTATAAAATTAATTGTTGCAAGTTTTATGCCAAATAACCACAATGATGTTAGGGCGTGCCTGCCATTGATAACATTTTTATAAAATAAGATGAAAATTTAACGTTTCAATCAATTTTTGCATGAAAAATGGCTAAATCTTGTTTTTCATCGTCAAAAACTTGTCTGATAGAATGACTATCAGCCTGCGTTTTTTCCTTGAAAAACGTGCGATTTTTCTCATTTTTCATTGCAAATACCAAAGGCAGGCACGCCCTATTGTTTTTTCAAATTTAACAAAATAAAGGAGTTTTTTAACCATTATTTGCTAAAATAACTTCAATAAAAACCATTATTTATGATTTTTTGTCATAAATCTGTCATGCTCTTATCTTAACATGATTTATAACAAAACCGTACATCGTTTTATGACATAAGGTCTTAAAATAGCGACAAAAGGTATTGTATCCTACTGCTTGGTATGAGTATGCACGCAGGTTAGCAGCCCAAAACCTGCCATCAGGGTAATCACCGCTGTACCGCCATAACTGATAAATGGCAAAGGCACGCCAACCACGGGCAGTATGCCACTGACCATGCCCATATTCACAAAAATATAGACAAAAAATGACATGGTCAATGCCCCAGCGAGCAGACGACAATAAGTGTCAGGATTGACAACGGCAATATAAAAAGAACGAGCCAACAAGCACAGATAAAAGAACAGCAACAGCCCAACGCCTGCTAAACCAAACTCTTCGCTAAACGCCGCGATGGCAAAGTCGGTATGACCTTCGGGCAAAAAGTGTAAGTGCGACTGCGTGCCTTCTAGATAGCCTTTGCCTGTCAAGCCACCCGAACCGATGGCGGTTTTTGATTGGATGATGTTCCAGCCTGCTCCCAAGGCGTCCGCTTCGGGGTCAAACATGGTCATGACACGGGTTTTTTGGTAGTCGTGCATGTAAAAATTCCACAAGCCCCACACAAAAGGAATAAACACCGCAATCGCCCCACCAATCATCCACCAAGGCAAACCCGACAAAAACAGCACAAACATGCCACTGGTCGCCACCAAAATAGACGTCCCCAAATCAGGCTCTTTGGCGATGAGTATCACAGGCACAGCGATGATGGCAAGCGTGGTAAAGACCGTGGGAATGCTTGGCGGTAGCTCTTTTCTCGACAGATACCATGCACACATCATCGGCATGCCAAGCTTCATGAATTCAGACGGCTGAACGCTACCAAAGCCGGGGATGTCAATCCAACGCCTTGCCCCCATGCGAACTTCGCCAATAATCTCAACGAGCACCAACAAAATCAGCCCCAGTACATAAAAAATGGGACTTAGCGTGCGATAAAAAGTCGGGGGAATCTGTGCCATGACTGCCATGACCACAAAGGCAATGCCATAGCTCACCATTTGTCTGATGACCATGGCGGTGTTTTGCGTGGACGCACTGTATAGCACCGTCAAACCCACAAAGCAGATACTGAACAAAATCAGGGTCAGCCACGGGTCGATGTGAATGCGTTGCCACACGCTCGGCTCTAAATCTCGCCCAACGAAGTGATGGCTTTGGCGTGAAAATCGGTACTGTTCTTCTCTCATGGCAAATCGTGGTGCGGTTGGATAAACTTTTGATAAAATTTATCAAAAAATTGCTGATAGTTGGCGGATTTCATGATAAATTAATAAGATGGTCGCATGACTGCTAATGTATCAGTGACCGACATTTTTATCAAAACGTACTATTTTAATTCATCTTGATGATTTTTAACAGTAAAATTTTGTGTTAGGGCAAAATTTTGCAAAATAAGGAAAAATTATGGCTATTATCGTGACACTCATCATATTGGCAGTTATTATCGGCTTTTTGATAGCGGTGTATAACGCACTGGTTCGTCTAAGAAACCAAGTGGCAAACGGACTGGCACAGATTGATGTTCAGCTCAAACGTCGCCACGACCTAATACCCAATCTCGTCAATGTCGCCAAACGCTACATGACCCACGAAGAGCAGGTACTAACCCGAGTGACCGAAGCCAGAAACATCGCCAAAAGTGGATTGGATGCCCTTAAAAATACAGGACTGTCAGGCACGGACGGGCTTGCCAAACTGGCAAATGCTGAGAGCAACCTGTCTCGAGCGTTGGGCAGTTTTTATGCCGTGGTAGAAAATTACCCCGAATTAAAAGCCGATTCTGCCCTAAAAGAGCTGTCTGATGAGATTAAAAACACCGAAAACCGCATTGGATTTGCCCGTCAGTTTTATAATGACAGCGTGATGTTTTATAATAACAAACGTGAAAGTTTTCCTAATAATCTGGTGGCAAATTGGTTTGGATTTATGCCAATAGCACAATTAGAATTTGCCGATAAATCCGCCATTGATGTTGCACCAGCAGTCAGCCTTTGATGTATTGGTGATGTATGCCACAGCGAATTTATCAAAACTTTTTTGAATTACAACGCCATTACAAAAGAAACAGCATGGTGTTATATGCGTTATTTGTCATGGCGATGATGATTCATGTATTACTTGCCTTATTATTTTTTATGATAATATGGTATGTCATCTTTGGTGATTTAAGTGGTTTTGCTTGGTTTTGGGTACTGATTCTTGTACCCAGTTATTTTATCATGAGTGTTTTATATCATTATAATAAAATCAGCCATGATAATGACTTTTTATTAAAAGACATTGATGTCACACGCTTATTTATTAATATGTCAGGCGTGGATTTACCTGTTAATCATTTTAATGATGATAAAGATAATAATAAAAATAAAAAAAGACAACAGGTGATTTATGCCAAAGACATCAAAGACTTTGAACCAAAATATCGTCGGTATTATGAATTTGCTGAGCAGTTAGCCATTGCGTCAAACATTACTTTACCTAAATTATACGTCATGGATGAGACGGGGGTAAATGCCTTTGTGGCAGGGGTGAATCAAGCCAATATGATGCTCGTTGTCAGTAAAGGGACGTTAGAATTAGATAATGAAAGCCTTTATGGACTTATTGGGCATGAATATGGGCATATCTTACATGGCGATGCCAAATTAAATGTGCAAATGTATGTCTTAATGTCGGGGCTGTCATGGCTTTATGATGTTGCCGATGGCTTAGAATGGCTATCCAAATGGCGACAAAAACCCAAAGCCAAACGCTATCAATACCAAGATGATAAAGGCGAAAGTCAAGAATATGTGATTGTGATGGGTACGGGGCGATTGTCCATAGAGTTTATTTCTTTGGTGATTCGCTTATTGGGCTTTTTGGGCATGGCAAGTAGCGAATGGATAAAACAGCATTTTAACCGTCAGCGTGAGTTTTTGGCGGATGCGACATCGGTACAATTAACCCGTAGCGATGGCGTGGCAAAATTATTGCAAACCCTGCAGCGAACGCCGTATTTGGCACACGCCCAAAAACGCTATACCACGCATTTGAGTTATTTTTTCTTCCTAAACCCCCAAGATGCCCAGACGTCTATTAATTGGCGTGAGCGAATGGGGCATATGGGTAGCACGCACCCGAGCAACCATGAGCGAATACTGGCGTTGAATGAGCATTATTATGATGACTTTGCCAAGATGGCGATTGATGATTTGGACGTGAATGTATTACAACAAACTCATGATAAAATGATGCTTATCAATTGGCATAAAAAATCAGGCGTGAGCGATTATAAAACCGTGGAGTTGGTATTATGTGATGATAAAGATATAGGTAAAGATAAAGATGCTCATTTATTTGTGAGTCCTAGTGATGATAAAAAAACGATTGACATTGCTATTTATAATAATGACATTGAAATATCACAAGATAAAGTGATTAATGGCAGATTGGTTGTGGATAAATCGTGGCAAGCCCAAGGCGAGATGATATACCCCAAACAAGCCAGAGCTGATTATGAATTAAAAAATATTCATCATGTCAATATGACTCATGTCAAAAGCATGACACTACCCCTTATCATCGCCCGTTATTTGCGTAATGATGACCTACATCGCCCCATGAGTAAATTGTTTTCGCTGTTTTATGCGATTGTCTTTTGTCATGATAATGATGGGTTTTATTTATCCGACTCACTGGATTTGGCGAATGTTTTTTATGTAAAATTAGATAATAATGATACCATAAAAATAGATAAGTCTTTATTAAAAACCGTGGCAGAGATGGATAGGCGTATTGATAATGGCTTATTAATGCTAATTTATCAGCGTATTATCAAGGATTTGGAACATGATGATAAACAGGTTTTATTAAAAAATGATGTTCATCATCTATTGGTATTTATCAACAAGCCACATCATCAAAATAATCATCACGATGATTTGAGTCTATTATGGCAGGGTGTGCATTTATATCGTTTATTGGCGATATTTGCCGATGATATGGATGTTACTGATAAACCATTATTACAAAAGCTGACATTCATGTATCATAAATATGACATGGACATGAATGATTGGATAATGATAACAGTAATGATATATATGGTTATGGCTCATTATGATGATGGCGATGACATAAAATGCCGTGCAAGCATACAACGGCTGATTCAGCTTATCAATCATGAGATTGTGATTGATGAGATGGACATGACAAAATTAATGCAAGCCATGAGTGCATTTAGTGCGATAGATATGGCGTTATGGCTGTTAAAATATCAGCAGAAAAATACATTGACGGCTAAGCGATATATTGATACACTACATACCGCTTTATTGGGCGATGGGATATTGTGTGAGCGTGATTATGAAATATTATTAACCTTACATCAATATTGGTGTCCTGATGATGAATTTGTTTTGTATTGATTTTCAATAATAACCACAAAACTTTAAAACTACTACAAACACAATGATATTTGGGTGTAGGGGCGTGCTGAGCACGCTTATCAACAAAGTCATCAAAAGAGCATGTAGAACCAGCCCTTGCAAGTCTGTGATGTATATTAAATCTCTTTCCAAACTAAAAATAAACCCTTATAAGTATTGGAGTTGAAGTTTTTAAAAATCCATAAAAATCAGGGTTTGGAAAGAAGTCTATTAAGTTATTTGTAAAATTATCTTGGCAAAACGCCCCATATAACATGAATACCCTGTCTGACTGTCCGCCAAAGATTGCCCAAAGTCGCCATATCCTAGCGTTGGCGGGCATACCTTTGTGGGCAAAAAGACATTCAGTAGTAGGGCAGAGTAGGGCAGAGATTATAGCCCTACCGCCTGTGTATGACCGCTTGCAACCCAATCCACGCTTGACTCATTTGTTGCCTGATGAGTTGCCTGCCAAGCAACATGACAAACCAAAAACTACGCCAAATACCAAGCCAACATCGGACAAAGCACAAATCTCATCTGCTGTGGATGTCAGAGCGTTGCTTAGTCCTGTCAGTTCATCTGCCGATAATCCGCCATCTGCTGATTTAGCACCTAGCGACATCATAAATAAACAACCACCCCAAGCCACGCCCGAACCACAAAGAAAGCTGGGGGGTAATACAACAGATGAGCAAGCCCAATCCACAGCCCAGCCCCCAGTCCAACCAAATCCCATAACCAACCTTGCCCAAGCCCAGCCCTTTGCTTCGCCTGCTCATCTTGACATCCGCTTTGCTCTACAAGGCGTGCGGTTCGGACAGTGGGTGCTGATTGTAGATATGCTACTGATGAGCCGTGATGAGCAGTCGCTATGGCAGTCGCTCAAAAACGCCCTAAGTAATCAAGCCAATCATCAGCCCATTACTGCCTTTTATCGTGAGATTGGTTACCCATTGGTCAAAAACGAGTTTCGCTCGGACGTGGAGCTAAACCCCGCCCAATATACCTTTGACGGCTTTGTCATTGGTCTTTGTGTGTCGCCCACCCATCATCAAGCGGTGCAAGTGGCGTTTTTGACAGATACGCCCACAGGTGTCATCGCCCAAACCACCCAAACCTTGCCGAGTATCCGCCAAATGATGACTAATCCCGCCCCAAAAAAGCAGTTTTGGCAAACGGTTGTGGGCTAAGTTGTGGCTAAATGTGCCGATAACTGTTAAAATTTTGCCAAAAATCTGCTACAATGCCCTATCATTTCCCCATCTTTAAAGGATAGCTATGAACCGTCTTGCCAATTTTTGTGCTGGCCCTGCCACCATGCCCACCGAAGTCCTACAAAAAGCCCAAGCCGAGCTGTTAGATTGGCGTGGCAAGGGCGTTTCCGTCATGGAGATTAGCCACCGCAGTGCCGATTATATTGAGATTGCCACCAAAGCCGAGCAGGATTTACGCACGCTCATGGGTATCTCGGACGACTATGCCGTGCTGTTTTTGCAAGGCGGTGCGTCATTGCAATTCTCTGCCATTCCCTTTAACCTGCTAAATGGCAGTACGGCTGATTACCTAAATACTGGCACATGGTCAGAAAAGACCTATAAAGAAGCCAAACGCTATGAAACGCTAGGCTTAGGTAAGATTAACTTAGTCGCACAGGGTAACGGCAAAGACGTACCCACGCCTGACACTTGGGAGCTGACAGACGGTGCGTCCTATTTTCACTACTGCCCCAACGAGACCATTCACGGCGTGCAGATTTTTGACACCCCAAAAGTAAATGCTCCTATCGTGGCGGATATGTCGTCTTGTATCCTATCTGAGCCAATTAACGTAAATGATTTTGGGCTGATTTACGCAGGGGCTCAAAAGAACATCGGACCTGCTGGCTTGACCCTTGTCATCGTCCGCAAAGATCTAATGGAGCGTGCAAGTGCGTGGTGTCCTAGCATTTTAAATTATAAAAATCAAGCAGATAGCGACAGTATGCTCAACACGCCGTCTACGTTTGCATGGTATTTGTCGGGCTTGGTGTTTGAATGGCTATTGGCAAATGGCGGAGTAGAAGGTATTGCCAAAACCAACCGAGCCAAAGCCGAACTACTGTATCAAGTGATTGATAATTCTAGCTTTTATGACAATGCTGTAAATCCACGCCACCGCTCTATCATGAACGTGCCGTTTACGCTTGCCGACAGCGAGCTTGATAAAGTCTTTTTGGAAAAATCCAAAAATTCAGGGCTGTTAAACCTAAAAGGTCATCGTGTCGTTGGTGGTATGCGAGCGAGCATTTATAATGCCGTAACCTATGAGCAGGTGCAGGCGTTGGCAGATTTTATGAAAGAATTTGAAAAAACGCACGCTTAATTTTATGATAATTTGACATAGGGGGTGGATTTGGTTCGCCCTTATTTTTACAACCGACCAGTCGGTTTTTTATATTATGGAAAAACTCATGCACATTATCCCCATATCGATTTTAAATGACAATTATGTTTGGCTTATCGCGAAGGACGACAACGCCATTGCCGTGGATATTGGCGATGATAAGCCCGTGCTGGATTATCTATATCAGCATAATCTTAACCTATCTGCCATTTTAATCACGCATCATCACGATGACCACATTGGCGGTGTGGCAAGTGCCAAATCCGCTTATCCCAATGCCAAGATTTATGCCCATAAGTCGCACCTTAACGCCATTGGCATGACCCCTGATGTGGCGTGCGATGAGAACAGCGAATTTGACCTGTTAGGCTTGACTTTTAAAGTATGGAAAACGGCAGGGCATACCGACACGCATTTGTCCTATTTGTGCGATATGGCTAATACGACCCATGTATTTTGTGGCGATACGCTATTTAGTGGCGGTTGTGGACGGGTGTTTACAGGGACGATTGGGAAGTTATTTGATAGCATGGAGCGGTTTGATACCTTGCCTGCTGATACGCTGTTTTATCCCACGCATGAATATACGCTCTCCAATCTCAACTTTGGCTTGTCGGTATGTGATGAGACGACCAAAAAAGAGATTTTGAGTTATAAAAATACGGTGGAAAATGAGTTAAAAAACAATATCCCGTCCCTGCCAACGTCTTTAAAGCAAGAACGGCTGATTAACGTCTTTTTGCAAACGGATAATGAAGCGATGATAAATAATATCAAGCAAATTTATCCCTTAAATCATGACGATAAATTATCGGTATTTTCGGCACTGCGTGAATTAAAAAATAAGTTTTAGACAGGTAGATAGATCACTGTCCAAAACATGCCCAAATATGGTAATACGCACCTACTGTAACTATTTATCACTCTTCTTCTGTTTCATAAGTGAACGATTTAAAAAATAAAAATATCCCAAAAGCGACAATCACACTAAGTAACGGCAATGACAATAATAAGCATAAAGCATAAATCATTGCAAAAAACATAAATAGCATGGAGACACCAACCAGTATTTGTAGGCTTAAATTCGCCATAGGGTGTAGCCAGTGCATTTTGTCATTATGGGCAAATAGATGAATACCAATCGGCAAACAAATAATAACCCACAATAAAGGCGTATATGCCATGATGAATTTTTTAACTTCTAAATCCTGAGTTATTAAAACCACGCTCGGATAAAATACCGCCAATATCAAAAACACAAATACCGCCACCCAATACGCCTGTATGACAAAAGGATTGCCATAGCGATTGGCTCGCATGAGCGACCACCACAGTCCAAATCCTGCCAAATGAGTCAAGAAATAGCTTGGTTTGTCATACAGCTCGGTAATATTCGTTACGCCGTCTATGACAACTTCATGTTCTTTCCAAACCCGATAAAATGAAAATGACAGAATGCCAAAAATTAACGGCAATGAAATATATAAACTTCTTAAAAAATGAGCATTGGGCTGATAGGCATAATCTTGATAAGAAAACTCACTGGGATTGGCAAATAAATGCCAACGTAATTGCCAAAAAATCATCATGGCAAATACAAATAAAGCAATCAGCAAAACATGGCGATTTAACCATGACAAATCGCCAGCGATGATTAAGGAAATAATTGAACCTATTAAAAACACCCCACCAAAAGCAAATGCCAGATAAATGGGTCTAAATACGCCTTTATTGACACATTGATTTAATAAGCCATATTCTTTATCATGATTTAGGATATTGTGATACAGGTTATTACCATTTGAGTTTTCTTGTTCTTGATTGGCGTGTCGGGTTAATAATTCATTGACCTTTTGTAAATCATGGTTTAATACAAGCAGATATTCAGGATAAAAAGATTTTTTGATAAAATGCCATAAAAACACCGCCCGATTTCTGGGTTTTGGCGAATAATAATAATTATATAAGACAGGGTAATTATCCATTAAAAATTCATGGAATTTACCATAAGTCGAAAAGGGCGGTGCTTGGTATTGATACCGCTCTTGCAACTCAATCAACCGAGACCACGGATAACGCTCTATTTGCCATGATTGTATGATTTCATGCCACGCAAATGTCCCAAACGCATGGCGATAGCTTTTGGGATATTCGGCATTTGACCATGTCAAAAAGTCCAACAATACCTGTTCATAATCCATACGTTCATCAAGGGCGAATGTGTACAAACTGTCGGTTTGGGCGTAGAGTACGTCAAGTAGGGCTTGGTCTTTGTCTGCCACGTCATCATCATTGTCAATGTCATACCACAACGAGCTAAAATGTGGGCTGTTGTCCACGTCCTGCCAATCATCATCGCTGTTATGGCTGTCATCGGCTGTCTTATCATAAGGCGTATCGTGCGAATGCTCGTCATCGTCCGCCAATGGCGATTTATCCAGTAGCGACTCATCAAACGCACTGGTATAATTTGTGATGATAAGCCCGTGTTGGCTAGGCTTGGCTATGTCCTTTGTGTCATCATGATTGTTATCAAGATGATTAGTCTTGTCATCGTCCGCACATTCATCGCCCACGCTGTCATCTTGCCAATCATCATCTTGATAATCATCATCGTCATCATTGGCATAATAATAGCGTGTGGCAAGGGCGGTTTCATAGGCTTCACGCAACGCCTTAAAGCCGTCTGGATTTTTGTCGGGTTTGTTGTGTTTGAGCTGTTTGGCATAAGCCTTTTTAATGGCGGATTCGTCATCGGTCGGCTCTATGCCCAGTATTTGCCATGCCGTCATCACCAGTCGTCCCTGCTTTCTATGTTATCCAAAAATTCACCAAATTTGACTTGGGCGTGGCGGATTTTGTCGGTGTCTTGGCTGTCAAGCACGCTCTCAAACCATGCGATGAGTCGCCCCACTTCGTCCCTGTCATGTCCTAGCCGTTGAGAGTACAAGCGTTCGGATCGTGCGATGAGCGTGCGACTTTCTAGCGTGTCTCGTGGGTGGATTTTTAGGGCGGAAAGTTTGTCTTTAGACGCTTTTAGCTCGGTGTCGGTTAGGCGTTTTGCCCCATTTTCTATCACAAGATTGTGCTGATTGCCCCCTGCGTCTATGTCCACTTCCAAAAGCCCGTTCACGTCATAAGAAAAACGCACGTCTATGGATAGCTCGGTGGTTTTGCCTTTGTAGGCATGGGGGACTTTGACGGTGATTTCGCCCAGTTTGATGTTATCCTTGACCAGCCGAGCTTCGCCTTGATAAATGCCAAATCGCACTTCGGTTTGGTCATTATAAACAGGGCTAAAATTTTGCACACGACTGGTAGGAATGACCGTATTTCGCTCAATGATAGGGGCAAAAATGCCGTCCCGTCTCTCGGTTTCACTTATCTGCATACTGGTCTGCACCCCAAGCGAATAGGGCGATACGTCTGTCAGAACCAGCTCATCTAAGGCAGAATCTTCGGCGATAAGTCCCGCCTGAATGCTCGCCCCAATGCCAATGGCTTCATCAGGATTTAGGCTTGCGGTGGGAAAACGCCCAAGCAGACGGGCTATCATCTTTTTAAACATGGGCATACGAGTAGAACCGCCAACTAACACAATGGCGTCCAACTCTCGCACTTTTAGCCCTGCATCTCGCACCGTGCGTTCTATGGGGGCGGTGATTTTGGCAAATAGGGACTGGCAGAGTGTCTCAAACTCATCGTCATTTAGTGTATAATTGTACTCTTTTTCATCAAGCGTTAGACGAATCTCGGTGTTATTTTGGGTGGATAAGGTTCGTTTGGCAGACTCACAAGCATCGTACAGCAGAGCGTAATGACGTTGCCAAAAGTCGGCAGGCGTGCCTTGTTTTTCGTGATGAGCGATAAAATCTTTGATGATGATGTCGGTAAAATCTTCTCCGCCCAACAGGTTATCCCCTGCGGACGCTTTGACTTCCATGACCCCTGCAAACAGTTCAAGCAAGGTAACGTCAAACGTCCCTCCGCCCAAATCCAGTACCAAAAATTTGCGTTCATCATCGTCATCATACTCATGCAAGCCATACGCCATAGCGGCGGCGGTCGGCTCGTTGATGAGACGGACGACATTTAGCCCTGCAAGTGTTGCTGATGTTTTGGTGGCTTCTCGTTGGTGGTCGTTAAAGTAGGCAGGCACCGTAATGACCACGTCCGTAACGTCATACCCCAGATGTGTTTGTGCGTCTTGTTTGAGTGATTTTAGGATAAGTGCCGACAGCTCTTCGGGGCTAAACTTTTGGCTGTGCTTGCCTGTGGTGAGCGTGTAGGTTTTTTGGCTTCCCATAAAGCGTTTAAAGGTGCTGGCGGTGGCGGTCGGGTGGCTAATCAAGCGTTCTTTGGCAGGTTCGCCAACCAAAATCCGCCCGTCATCGTCCACGCTCACCACAGACGGCGTTAGCACCTTGCCAAGTGCGTTTGGGATAAGTGTGGGTTTGCCGTCTTTAAAATAACTGATGAGGCTGTTGGTCGTCCCCAAATCAATGCCGACTATCATAATAATCCTATTTTTAAAATGAAAATAAGAATTATAACAGATTTTGGCGGTAAAATGGGTTATTTTAAGAGTTTGGGATTGTTAAATAAAAATATATTTTAAAATTTGAATGTGTAGGGGCGAATTGCAATTCGCCCAAAAATCAACATCTTATCAAAGGGCAAATGTGATTTTCCCCTACAAATTTATCCAAAGGTATAGTTAATGAATAATACCAAAAGTTTAAATCATGCCATTTTACCAAAACTATGCCGTCAGATAAATTACCGCCCAAAATATGCCTAAGACAGCACAAGCAATAAGTAGATTTTTAGCCAATTCTTTATGATAACTTATCATCGCTTGTTTGTCTTTTCTGATTTGAAAAATGCTAAACAAGTATTTTAAAAATCCCCTGACAAAAAACGCCCCAATCATACCGACAAATATATGCCCTAGATGATAGGTTTTAAAAGATATGGGTATAATTTTATTGCCCTTAATCTGATATTCAGAATGGCTCATATACATAGCACTTTCATTGATAAACAGATAGTTGCCATTATCCAACTGTTTTAAACAATCTTCTATGCAATCCTTGTCAGGTATGGTTAATGGCAGTTTGGGATTGGTTTGATATTCTTGCCACGTTTGACGATAATAGCCATTATCGGCATCTGTACCAATTATCATAAATCCATCATGGGGCGTATCATTGAGCTGATAACGCTCTGTGTTTAATTCGCTGATACCATGAGAAATGACACCTGCTAAAACAAACCATAGGATAATTAAGCCTATGGTTTTGATAGTGGCATAAAGGAATAATAAAAAGGCTTTTAGCATAATAATGTAAAACTAGGCAAGTTTTTCTTGGAGTAATGCCAAAATTCCTTTTAAGGTTTTTAATTCATCATCTTTTTGGGCAAGTAATTCATCTTTATGAGCGATAATGAGTTGCAATTTTTCAATTTCAGCTTGTGATTTATCTCCGCTATAATAATTGCCTTGAAAATTATTGTATCCACCATTCAACTCATAGATAATATTATGTTCTTTATTTGGGATTAAATCAAAGATATTAACTTCCAAAATATCAGCAATCTGTTGTAGGCGGTCAATGCTAATCCTAGTTTCACCACGTTCAATCTTAGAATAACCACTTGGGGAGATTTCCAACGCATTTGCAATCTCTTCTTGTGTAAACCCCTTGGTTTCTCTTATGTCTTTTATTTTTTCAAAAACCAGCATACAATTCTCCACTTTTTCGCCAGTAAATTTCACTTTTTGGAATGGTTAAGCATATCACGAAATGATAAAATCATCAATATATTCAATCTTGGAGAAATTTACCATGAAAAAACCTTCTTTGGCTATTGTGGCGGTTTTGCCATTATTTTTAACAGCGTGTTCTGACCCAACATGGAATAAAGCAGGTGTTAATCTATACGAAACCCAAAACCAGTTGGCAAAATGTCAATATGAAATTGGATTGGCAAAGGTCAGTAAAGACGAAAAAACTGCTTTACTAAATCAATGCATGAAATCAAAAGGATTTAGATATAACTAATCTAATTTGAAAATTCCAACCATTAAATTTTACCTAATAAAAAACTGGACAATCAACCTTGTCCAGTTTTTTATGCCAAATTGACAATCACTCAACTTGACTCACATCTCTCACTGCCCCTGTATCGGCACTTGTCGCCATAGCGGCATAGGCTCGCAAGGCTTGGGACACATAGCGTTCACGGTCTACAGGTTTCCACGCTTGTTTGCCACGCTCGTTCATGGCGGCACGGCGTTTGGCAAGCTCATCGTCCGATACGTCCAGATGAATGGTGCGGTTTGGAATGTCAATCTTGATGATGTCAAACTCTTCCACAAGCCCAATCGCACCACCTTCGGCAGCCTCAGGGCTTGCGTGTCCGATAGACAGCCCCGATGTACCACCGCTAAATCTGCCGTCCGTGAGCAACGCACACGCCTTGCCTAGACCTTTGGATTTTAGATAAGACGTGGGGTAGAGCATTTCTTGCATACCAGGCCCGCCTTTGGGGCCTTCATAGCGGATAATGACGATGTCGCCTGCCACGATTTTGTCCGCCAAAATTGCTTCTACTGCACTGTCTTGGCTTTCAAAGACTCTGGCACGCCCTGTAAAGGTCAAAATGCTCTCGTCCACGCCTGCGGTTTTGACCACACAGCCACGCTCGGCAATGTTGCCAAACAGCACCGCCAAACCGCCGTCTTGACTGTACGCAAATTCTTTGGAGCGGATACAGCCCGATTCACGGTTCAAATCAAGATTGCCCCAGACTTTGTTTTGGCTAAATGCCTGCGTGGTGCGTACGCCAGCAGGGGCGGCAATGTACAGCTCTCGGGCGGTTTGGTTATCAGGGTTCATTACGTCCCATTTGGCAAGGGCGTCCGCTAGGGTCGGGCTATGCACGGTTGGCACGTTGGTGCGGATTAGTCCTGCTCTATCAAGCTCCGCCAAAATCCCCATCACGCCCCCTGCACGGTGCACGTCTTCCATGTGGTATTTTTGCGTGGCAGGGGCGACTTTGGATAGGCACGGCACGGCACGAGATAGACGGTCAATGTCCGCCATTTTAAAGTCCACGCCTGCTTCATTTGCCGCCGCCAATAGGTGCAAAATGGTGTTGGTACTACCGCCCATGGCAATATCAAGGCTCATGGCGTTTAAAAAT
Organism: Moraxella sp. K127; assembly: GCF_015223095.1. Taxonomy (NCBI): domain Bacteria; kingdom Pseudomonadati; phylum Pseudomonadota; class Gammaproteobacteria; order Moraxellales; family Moraxellaceae; genus Moraxella; species Moraxella sp. K127. Next base: position 26,113 of record NZ_JADFBZ010000014.1, read on the forward strand.
GCATCTTTGGTAGCGATAGAGCGTGGCAAAACGCTATAATCATCTTGTTCATAATGGCGTTTGGCAAGCTCAACAATCAGCCGACCTGCTTCCAAGAAAAGCTCTTTACGCTTGGCGTGCGTGGCAAGTAGTGAGCCGTTGGCAGGCAATGACAGCCCCAATGCTTCGGTTAGGCAGTTCATGGAGTTGGCGGTAAACATACCCGAGCATGAGCCACAAGTTGGGCAAGCAGAACGCTCCACATTTGCCACGTCTTCATCGCTGATAAGGTCATCGGCGGCATCAATCATCGCATCGACTAGGTCAAGTTTACGTATCTTTTTACCACTCTCATCGGTAATGGTCTCGTGCGTCATGTGTCCGTCATGTACTTCGCTTGCCAGCACCTTGCCAGCTTCCATAGGGCCGCCTGAGACAAAGACCACAGGGATATTTAGGCGTAAGGCAGCCATGAGCATACCAGGGGTGATTTTATCGCAGTTGGAGATACACACAAGGGCATCTGCACAGTGGGCGTTTACCATATATTCCACGCTGTCGGCAATCAAATCACGGCTTGGCAAGCTATACAGCATACCGCCATGCCCCATGGCAATGCCGTCATCCACGGCAATGGTGTTAAATTCTTTGGCAACGCCCCCTGCCTTTTCAATCTCACGGGCGACAAGTTGCCCCATGTCTTTTAGATGAACATGACCCGGCACAAACTGCGTGAATGAGTTGGCAATGGCAATGATTGGCTTATTAAAATCATCGTCCGTCATGCCTGTGGCACGCCATAAGGCTCTTGCCCCTGCCATGTTGCGACCGTGTGTGGAAGTTTTTGAGCGGTATTGTGGCATAATTTTTTTTCCTAAATTGGCGGTTGGCTAAAAGGGTTATTTTAGCACTTTTTAAAGGATAATATTTGACAAATTTTATTTATAATTTTTATAAATTTACAAACTTTTAATTATAAAAATACAATCATTTAACTTTAAAATGCACCAATGGCAGTAAGGTGTGTATTACGCACCCTGCCATACGACAAATGAATTGTTTAAAAGTTAGCATTGGTGCAAATTGGGATAATTGACCATAAATCAGCATTTTACAAAAATCCCTTGCCAAATTCGCCATTTTGGGCTACATTTGCACTTTTATTTATCCAATCTGCATCAAACCAATTTAGCCCATTCATCTAAGTGCCTGCCATGACCACATCTTACAAATCCGCCATTGTCTTTTTTGTCACCCTTGTCCTATTTTTGATGAGTTTTTATTATCTTATCCAAGTGTGGCTTATGGTATTTGCGTCCATTTTGGTGGCGGTGTTTTTGCTAAGTTTGGCACGGCTCACCTGCCAAATTCCCAAAGTGGGCGACTACTTTGCCAAACTGCCCCACGGCGTGCAAGTCGGTGCGGTAACGGTGGCGGTGCTGTCGGTGGTGGCAGGGTTTTTGGCGATGTTTGGCTCGGAGCTTGTCGCCCAATTTCAAGACATGAAAGAGCTTGCCCCCAAGTCCTTTGATGCCATAAAAGAGTACGCCAAGGGCTATCCTGTCATCTATGAATGGCTGACCCAAAATGCGTGGGCAGTGGAATTTCAACAAGACCCCAAGGCATTTTTTGCCAAATTCCAAGAAAACATTGTCGGCGGATTGCCTGCATTTTTTGGGGGTATGTTAAGCGGTTTGGGGACGTTTTTTGTGATTTTGGTGGTGGGGCTGTTTTTGGCATTATCGCCAAGCGTGTACACCAAAAGTGCCATTGCCCTTGTGCCAAAGCCGTATCGAGACAAGGGCGAATACCTGCTAAAACGCAGTTATGGAGCGATAGAGCAATGGCTCATCGGGCAGTTTGTGGTCATGGCGTTTGTGGGTGTGGCGACAGGGGTGGCGTTGTGGCTTATGGGCATTCCGTTTGCGTTGGCAATGGGCGTGATTGCCTTTGTGCTGGATTTTGTGCCTGTGATTGGTCCTTGGCTGTCGGCGGTGCCGATTTTGCTCCTTGTGCTGATTGTCTCGCCTGATTTGTTACTGTGGACACTTGTTATGATTGTCGTGGTTCAGCAGTTAGAAAGCTATGTGGTCGCCCCAATGGTGCAACAACGACTCATCGACCTGCCCCCTGTGGCTCTGCTACTTTCGCAAATCATCATGGGAACGCTTACTGGCGTGCTTGGCATTGCCATGGCGACACCGCTTATGGTGGTAGCGATTGTGTGGGTGCAGGTGGTGTATGTGAAGTTTGTCTTACAAGATTATTCAATCAAAGTGCTTGACCAAAACGAAAACGACATGAAAACCGACCCCTATGCCGATTATGACGCTTATAAGGCAAAAAGCGAGCCGAAAGTGGTGGTGTTATCTCCAAAGCAAGAAACGGACGACACGGACGAGAAATCTTAATTGTGAAATTTTTAAAAATAATCATTCTTAACCCCTTGCAATTTGTACAAAATTTAAGATAATATACCGATTGATAATTGTTATCGTTTCTTACTTTTTTATCCGTTTTGTATAACTTTTTGTTATGATCAATGCTGTTTAAACCCAAAAACAGCGTTTTTCTTTTGTGGGCTTGTGATGATGACTTTTGAGCATTCTAATAAATACAAGGTGTTGGCGGCGGCTGTGGCGATTATTTTGCATGGCGTGGCAGGCGTGGGTTTGGCGACCATGCAAATGCTCCATATCGAGCCACCCAAAATCACGCCACCGCTTGAAATTCAGATGATTAAGCTTAATAACGAAGAGTCGCCCGAGCCACCAACTCCCATACCTGCTCCTGAGCCAACGCCCACCCCTGCACAGTCTGTGGCAGCACCTGCCCCACCAAAGGCAAGTCCACCACCACCAAAAGCTCCCGCCTGAGTCTAGACCTGAACCCAAAAAAGAATCTGTTAAACTCGAATCCAAAGAACCGCCCAAGGTTACAGAGCCACAGGTGGACATCATCGCTCAGGAGCGGGCTCAAAAAGCCTTTGAACTACAACAGCAAAGAGAGCGAGAACAGCGTGAGCGTGAGCAACAAGAAAGAGAACGCCAAGCTGAGCGAGACAGACAAGCTGAGTTAGCACGCCAACAAGCTGAGCGAGACAGACAGGCAGAATTGGCACGCCAAAAAGCCGAAGCCGATGCCAAAGCCCGTGCCGAAGCGGACGCAAGAGCAAAAGCCAAGGCAGAAGCCGATGCTCGTGCCAAAGCCGAAGCCGATGCCAAAGCCCGTGCCGAACAAGGTCAAGGCAGGGGCGGTGATGGTAAAGACACCAAAACCGACAATAAAACTGGCAATAAAGACACGACAAAAAGTGGTGGTACTGGCGGCGGCGAGCTAAAAGGTCAAAATCTTGGCACTGTCTCCAATGCCAGTTGGCAAAGACCGCCGAATTTTCGTGGGCTTGATTTTAGTGAAGTGTCGGGTACACCACCACCTTTTACAGTAACACTGACGGTAGATGCCACTGGTAAAATTACGAATATATCTGGTATTAATACGGGTAATGCAAACCTAAACAGACAAATCAGGCGAGCATTAACACAAGCCAGATTACATCCCTTTAAATCAGCAAGTGGTCAGCCGATGTCAGGTACTGCAAGCTATGGGATTAATTTTAATGAAAAAAATTAGCATACAACAATTTTACTTAACCCATTCTTTATAAGGAATGATTATGGATTTTGCACATTATTGGCAATATACTGACATGGTCAGTAAAACATTATTTTTTATCTTGATTGCTTTGTCATTGGTTTCATGGTTTGTGGGTATTACTCGCCTGCTTAGCTCTCGCCAAATGGCAGGCGTGATTGGCGATGAGCTCACTGCCGAGATTGATAACGTCAGCAAAGATTTTGGCGAGCTTGATTTTAATCAACGCAAAATCATCACCGAGCAGAGCCTGTTACAGAACATCGCTCGCTACCGTTTTGAGCTTGAAAAGGGCTTATCGGTACTGGGTACGACCGCTGCCATTGCCCCATTTATCGGGCTGTTTGGGACGGTGTGGGGGATTTTTCATGCCTTGCATTCTATCGGTCAGAGCGGGCAGGCAGGACTTGCCCAAGTGGCAGGGCCGGTGGGTGAAGCCTTGATTATGACAGGTTTAGGTCTGGCGGTGGCGATTCCTGCGGTGGTGTTTTTTAACATCATCACACGTATCAATAAGCGTGCCATTCATCACGCCAACGATACCGCTCACGCACTGCTTGCCCGTGTGGCTCGCTAAGGGGGCGATATGGCATTTGAGCTAGGCGACAACGACAATGGGGGCATGAATGAGATTAACCTTATTCCCTTGATTGACATCATGCTGGTACTCATGATTATCTTTTTGGTTACGGCAACGGTGCTAAACCCGACCGTACCGCTTGATTTACCAAAGACATCGGCACAGGTCAATGACATGCCCCCCGATGTGATACAGGTGAGTATCAATGACAAGGGCGAGATTTTTTGGGACGAGACCAAACTGAGCCTAGATGAGCTTTCCGCTCGTTTTGGCGAAGAAGTGGCAAAAGGTAAAGACCCACAGGTTCATCTGCGTGCTGATAAAGAAGGCAAATATGACACAGTCGCCCAAGTGCTGGCAACGGCAAGTGGGGCAGGGCTGACTAAGATTGCTTTTGTCAATGAATAAATACTTTTCAATCAATAAAGCCCTGCATTATGTGGGGTTTTATTTATTTGGGCTAAAAATGCGTATCCGTCCAAAACCCAAATTTCATGATATAATACAAAAAATTAACTACACAACATTCAAAAATGCGTATCCGTAAACTCTTTAAATTTGAAAATGCCCACATCGTCCGTAACTGCACGTCCGACCGTTGTAGTCGTTCCATTCATGGGCATAGCTACCAAGTGGAGCTGATTTTAGAAGCCCACGCCCTTGACAATGGGCAAATGGTCTATGATTTTGGGCTATTAAAGTCGCACATCAAGGACTTGATTGACAGCTTTGACCATGCCATTACCTTTTGGGATAAGGACGATAGCGATTATATCCGTGCGTGCAAGGACTTTTCGGCTCGCTGGATAAGCCTGCCTGTGTCGCCGTCTGCCGAGCAGTTTAGCCGTGTGATTTTTTATTGGGCGGACAAAGTCATGCAAAATACCACCACCCAAAATGGCGAAACAGGCGTATCTGTCTATTCGGTCATCGTCCACGAGACCGCCACAGGCTATGCTCAGTGTTTTAAAGAAGATGTGGAAAACGAACGCATGGGCAAATTGTCGCTGGATATGTTTGATTTTAGCGAACAAGTCAAAGCCGAGTGGGGCGATAGCGAGCTGTTTGATAAGCTAAAACGTGGTGAGAAATTTGTCAATCCACAGCCGTTAAGACAGGTTAAAGTATGACGGATAAGGGTGTTTATTTAAATGAACAAGAATGGGAACGAATGTTGCAAATTCTACAAAATCCGCCCGAACCCAATGAAAAAATGAAAGCTCTTTTTGAACGTGGCAAAACATTATTTGCCAATTGTGATGATACTCTTAGCGATGATGAATACCATTATTTTAAACAATGAAACCGACACCGAGCGTCTTGCCAACGCCCTTGCCAAAATCAATCCCACAGGCAGTCTGTGGCTATCGGGCGATTTGGGGGCGGGCAAGACGACCTTTACCCGTTATCTTTTGCGTGCATTAGGGCATACAGGGGCGGTAAAAAGCCCAACTTATACCCTAGTTGAGCCGTATAGCATCAACGGCAAGCCCGTGTACCATGCCGACCTATATCGCCTAAATGACCCAGAAGAGCTGGATTTTATTGGCTTTTTTGAATATTTTGATGAGTCAAATTCGCTGGTTGTCATCGAATGGGCAAGTCGTGCCGAGAGCATTTTACTAAAGCCTGATATAACGATAAACATTACAAGACAAGCCGATGAGAGTAGGGCGGTTCAGATTGTTGGGATTGAGCTAGAGTTGTCATGAATTTACATTATCAATCCCTGCCTGATAACACCGTCCTATCCCTTATCGCCCCGACTGCTAGCGGTAAGACCGATTTGGCGTGCCGTCTGTATGAGACGGGGCGGTTTGAGCTGATTTCGGTGGACAGTGCGTTGATTTATCAGGACATGAACATCGGCACAGCAAAACCGACCGATGATGAGCTTGCCCGTTTTCCGCATCATCTCGTTAATATCATCAAGCCAACCGAAACTTATAATGTGGCGACTTTTGTGGCGGACGTGGAGCGACTCATTGGCGACGTTCACACACGGGGTAAGATTCCGCTACTTGTGGGCGGTACGATGATGTATTATATGGCACTACTTGACGGCTTGTCCGCCGTGCCTGACACCGACCCCGTCATTCGTGGACAGGTCATGGCGTGGCTGTCTGACAAAGGCATTGGCGAGTTGTACGCTTATCTGCAAATGCACGACCCTAAGATTTGTCAGCGTCTAAAAATATCCGACACCCAGCGTATCACAAGGGCAGTAGAAGTGCATATGCAGACAGGCACGCCCATGAGTGTTTGGCAAGATACGCCCAAAGTCGCCCCGTGCCAAAATCCGCACCAATATTGGCTAACCCTATCGGTAGAGCCTGAGCGTGCGTGGTTACATGAGCGTATCGCCAAACGCCTTGATATCATGTGGGAGCAGGGTCTGGTAGATGAAGTGATTTATCTTTTGCAAAAATACCCCGACCTAACGCCTGATATGCCGTCCATGCGGTGCGTGGGCTATCGGCAGGTATTGGAATTTTTGGCGATAACCGACCATGAGATTATGCAAATTTCCCCCATTTGGCAAGCGTTTGCTCTAAATTTACAAAAAAACAACAAAATGACTGCCGAAAATGGCAAGAATTTTGTAACAAAAGGGCAAAATATGCATGATATGGCTTGCCAAGACATGAAAAATAAGGCATTATATGCAACAAGGCAACTGGCAAAACGCCAATCAACATGGCAAAAACAACTGACCAGTTTACCCCAATTTATAAACGCCAACGAAATGAATAAAACAAAGGCCAGCATAACAAGTGACCCCCAATCACAGCAACGGATTTTTTCATTTGCAAGCATGAAAGACGCACAAAATGAGCTTTTGGCGTGATTTTTTAACGTATTTTTCCAAGCACCGCTGGTTGCTTTTTCTTGTGTTAATTTTGGAGAACAACAATGTCAAAAGGGCAAAGCCTACAAGACCCCTTCCTAAACGCTCTGCGTAAAGACCGCATTCCTGTATCTATTTTTTTGGTGAATGGTATCAAGCTACAAGGTCAGATTGAGTCATTTGACCAGTATGTCGTATTGCTTAAAAATACCGTCAGCCAAATGGTCTATAAGCACGCCATTTCTACCGTTGTCCCCACTCGCAACCCACGCACAGATGGTGCAACCCCTAGCACAGGTACGGGTTATCCGTCATCGGTGGGCGTGATGAGTGGCAATAACTATCAAGGCACAGGCTATCCTAATGCAGGCTTTGACCGTCAAGGCTTTGGCGGTGGGGCGGGCACGACCCGTCCTGTGGGTGGCTTTACTCGCACTCCGCCAAACCAAGGTTTTAGCGGTCAAGGCTTTGAACGTGGTGGCTATCCACAAGGGGGCATGGGCTTTAATCAGGGCTTTGAGCGTTCAGGTTTTGAAGAGCGTGGTTTTGATGGTAAAGGCTTTGAGAAAAATGAACGTGGTTTTGATGGCAAGGGATTTGATAATAAAGCCTTTGACAACAGCACCTTTGACCGCCAAGGGTTTGACAAAACCAATGACGATGAATGACGTCACTCGTGGTAATTAACCATGCCAAAAAGCTCACATGATGTGGGCTTTTTTATCGTAAAAGTTTTTATGATAAAAGTTATCGCAGTTTGATAAAAATTTGCCATAAAACATCGTCAAATATGGTATCATACCTATTTTATTTTATAGACTATCTGCCACTCATGAATGACCAAACCCCGAACACAGCCGACCTTGATACTGACTTTATCAGCGTGGGCTTGACCGCCATTAATACCGAACAAGAAGCATTGGCACTACTTAAAAATGAGCTTGATGAGCGTTTTGTGCAGGCGTGTCAGGCGATTTTGGCGTGTCGGGGGCGTGTCGTGGTGACAGGCATGGGCAAAAGCGGGCATATCGGGCGTAAGATAGCGGCGACATTGGCAAGCACAGGCACGCCTGCGTTTTTTATGCACCCAGGGGAAGCAGGGCATGGCGATTTGGGCATGTTGGTACAGGGCGATGTACTGATTGCCATTTCTAATTCAGGGCAGTCTGATGAGATTAAAATGCTCATCCCTGTCGTCAAACAGTTGGGCATTCCCCTAATCAGTATCAGCCGTGACCGTCGTGGGTTTTTACCCAAATCTGCCAATATCGCTTTGACCCTTGGTAATTTTGAAGAAGCCTGTCCGCTCGGATTGGCACCGACATCAAGCACGACTGCCACACTGGCATTAGGCGATGCGTTGGCGGTGGCACTGTTGCATGCTCGGGGTTTTACCAGTAATGATTTTGCCTTGTCGCACCCAGCAGGGGCATTGGGGCGTAAACTATTGACCCGTGTCAAGGATGTCATGCACACTGAGAATCTGCCCGTGGTGCGAGCCGATACCAGTCTTGATAAGGCTCTGCTTGTGATGACGGGGGGGCGACTGGGCTTGGCGGTGGTGGCTGATGAACAAGATGATGTGGTGGGTATTTTTACCGATGGCGATTTACGGCGTAAACTGGCGGATAACGTGTCGCTATCCGCCCCCATGAGTACACTCATGACCAAGCACCCTAAGCACATAACTGCCAATATGCGAGCATCCAATGCTTTAACGCTTATGAATGAGTGTGCCATCAACCAATTATTGGTATTGAATAAGGGTAGGCTTGAAGGTGTGATTGGTATTCATGATTTGCTAAAAGCAGGCGTGAATTAACTGATTGATAACAAAAAAACAAAAAAGGAGGAGGCATGAGCGACTTAACCAAACGATTGCAGACCGTCAAGCTTTTTGCCATGGATGTGGATGGGATTTTGTCGGATGGGCAAATCATCTATGACAGCCATGGTGTAGAAACCAAAGCCTTTTATGTTCAAGATGGTGTGGGGTTAAAAGCACTCAAAAAGCAAGGGATTATCCTTGCCATCATTACAGGCAGGGATTCACCCATGGTGGTGCGTCGTGCTGATGAGCTTGGCATTGACCATGTGGTACAGGGACGAGATGATAAATTTATCGCTTTGTCCACTCTTGCCGATGAGCTTGGATTGTCTATGAGTGAGTGTATGTATATGGGCGATGATTTGCCCGACTTAAAAGCTGTGCGTGAAGCGGGTGTGGGTGTGTCTGTACCAAATGGCTGTGCCCAGATACAAGCGGTGGCGGATATTATAACCATCAAAACAGGTGGGCATGGTGCGGTGCGTGAAGTGTGTGAGCAGTTATTAAAAGCAAAAGGCGTTTATGATGCTTTTATCGCCCAATATACCTAGCCTAATACGCTTAGATTGATATCAATCAGAATTGGTAATAATAAGAGACAATCACTCATGAATCTAAAAATTATTAGCGTGCTGGGTGTGATGGCACTCATGGTTGGGGTGTGGTTTTTTTATAAAGAAGACGTCAAAATTGAACCTACCGTACCATCTGCTCCTACTGTCTTCTATGAGGTAACCGAAATTAAAGCGGTGCAGACCAATCCCAAAACAGGTGAGATTGAATACACGTTAATGGCAGACAGTTTGATAAAAAATAGTGCAGGCATGGATGAGATGAGAAATGTCAAAATGGACTGGACACCCCCAAATGGGCAAAGCCATTATTTAGAAGCCAATCTTGCCATTTTGGAGCAGACCACGGGTGATTTGTTATTGCAAGAGGGTTTTGTGTTGGTACGACAAGGCGATGATACCAAACCTAAGATGACCATCAAAGGCGACTTGCTAACAGCCAATACCAAACAGTATCAAGTGGCAAGCAACAAACCCATCAGTATCACCCAAGGTGCAGATAGTTTTATAGCACAGGGCTTTACTGGGGATTTGCAGACAGGTGAATATGAATTTTACCACATTCAAATGGAATTTACTCCGCCTAAGCGTGTAGATAAATCATTATTTTAACCATTGGACAGTTTATGAGAACATCACACTTAATATCACCCAAAATGTTGCTGGCTGTGGCAGGTATTGGCATGGCATCATCCGCCCATGCACTGCCATCGGATGCCAATCAGCCCATTCGTCTGCTTGCCGATAAAGCAACATATAGTGAGCGTACAGGTGTAACCAATTATTTGGGTAATGTCATCATTGAACAAGGCACGCTTAAAATCACCGCTGACAACATTACGCTAAACTTAGATGACAAACGCAGTATCAAAACTGCCGTGGCAACAGGTCGCCCTGCAACCATGCAACAAATCGTTACCCAAGAAAAGGGGCTTGCCAAGGGGCGAGCAAATAGGATTGATTATAATGCACTGACGGGCATCATCACGCTTACAGGCAATGCCAAACTGACCCAAGCAGGGGCGAGCTTTTCAGGTAATACCATCCGTTATAGCCTAAAACTGGGCGATGTGGAGGCTAATGCTGGCGATGGCCGCCGTGTGGAGTTGGTGTTTCCGCCGAGCGAGTCCAACAGTCAAACAGGTGTTCGCCCATGACCACGCTTGCCATGCACCATTTGGGCAAACGCTATGGACAGCGTTGGGTGGTCAAAGATGTCTCCTTTGAGATAGACGAAGGGCAAGTGGTGGGCATCTTAGGGCCTAATGGGGCGGGCAAGACCACCAGTTTTTATATGGTTATCGGGCTTGTGCCGATGGATAAAGGGCAAGTCATGCTGGGCAATACTGATTTGTCTAAAAAAGCCATGCATGAACGTGCCAAGGCGGGCATTGGCTATCTGCCCCAAGAAGCGTCTATTTTTCGTAAGCTGACCATTGAGCAGAACATTTTGGCGATATTACAGATCCGTCAGGATTTGGACAAACCTGCCCAACATGCCGAGCTTGAAAAGCTCATTGGCGAGTTCCACTTAGAACATGTACGGCATTCGCTGGGCATGAGTGTGTCAGGGGGCGAACGTCGTCGCTGTGAGATAGCCCGAGCGTTGGCAAGCAACCCTAAGTTTATCTTATTGGATGAGCCGTTTGCAGGGGTTGACCCCATTTCGGTGGGCGACATCAAGGACGTCATCACTGCCCTAAAACAGCGGGGCATTGGTGTGCTGATTACTGACCATAACGTGCGTGAGACCTTATCCATCTGCGAAAAGGCTTATATCGTGTCCGAAGGCAACATCATCGCCCAAGGCTCGCCCAATGATATTTTACAAAATGAGTTGGTGCAACGGGTGTATCTGGGTAAAGATTTTGTGGTGTAGGTTGGAGCGTGACTGCCATTGATGGTGTTTTTACAAAAATACACACCTAACCCACCCATGCAAATTTAATAATAAATAACAGGGCGACCACCGCAACAGGGGCGTTGATTTCTTTGTAGCGACCTGTGGCAAACTTCATCACGCAGTAGCTGATAAAGCCAAAGGCAATGCCTTCGGTGATGGAGTAGGTGAACGGCATCATGGCAGTGGTAATAAAGGCAGGCGTGGCTTCGGTCAAATCGTCCCATTCTACCTTGATAAGACTGCTCGCCATCAAAATCCCCACAAACACGAGTGAACCTGCCGTGGCGTAGGCGGGGACGATACTGGCAAGTGGCGAGAAGAAAATGGTAAGTAAAAACAGCACGCCCACGACCACCGCTGTTAGCCCCGTGCGACCACCGACCGACACGCCCGAGCCACTTTCGATGTAGGTGCTGATGGCGGATGTTCCCATGAATGACCCCGCCATGGCACTGGTGCTGTCCACGAGCAGGGCTTGCTTCATTTTGGGGAATTTACCGTCTTTGTCGGCAAAACCTGCCTTGTCCGCCACCGCAATGAGCGTGCCTGATGAGTCAAACAAGTTCACGAGCATAAATGAGAAAATAATCCCAAACAATGCCACATCCAACGCCCCCATGATGTCCACCTGTCCGACCACGGGCGTGAGCGCAGGGGGTAGTGAGAGAATCTGTCCTGAGAATTTGACGTTGTCATCAAACATCAGGGCAAGGGCGGTAACCACCACGATAGAGACCAACACCCCAGAGTGGCGACCTTTGGCTGCCATCACAACGATGATGAAAAAGCCAAGCACGCCCATCAGTAGCGTGGGCGAATGTAGATCGCCCACCGTCACAAGCGTGGCTTCGTTAGGTATGACCAGTCCCATGTTTTTAAAACCAATCAAGGCGATGAACAGCCCAATGCCTGCACTAATACCCACACGCAGCCCCAAAGGAATGCTTGCCATGAGCCAATAACGAATCTGAAAAATCGTCATCAAGAACAGTCCCACCGACCCCCAAAAAATCGCCCCCATGCCTGTCTGCCACGAATAGCCCATCTTAGAGACGACCACAAACGCAAAAAAGGCATTAAGCCCCATGGCAGGAGCAAGGGCGATGGGCAGGTTGCTAAACAGTCCCATCGCTATCGTGCCAAAGGCGGCAATAAGACAAGTGGTGACAAAGACGACCTGTGTGTCCATGCCTGTCACGCCCAAAATGGACGGATTGACAAAGACGATATAAACCATGGTAAAAAACGTGGTAATGCCAGCGATGAGTTCGGTTTTGGCGGTGGTGTGATGTTCGGATAATTTAAAGAAGTTGTCTAGGAGAGTTTTCATTGGTGAGCCAAAAGATAAGCGAGATATAAAAAGACCAATGAAAAACAAAAGGCTTGTTTTTCTGGCGAATTGTAGCAAATTGTTTGGGAAAATACAATCATTTTCTTTCTATAAACTTTCTAAAATGTAAATGGGGTTGTAAAGGCTCAACACACCCTATTAAAATTGAACGAATTTTTAAATTTTATGCTAAAATTAACCGTTTGATTATTTGCATGGTTTGTACTTCATGACGACATTTTGCCCCGATAACAATAGCCTAAACATCCCCCATTCTGATGATTTTGCCCACCAAAAAGCGGTCGTTTTGCTCTCAGGGGGGCTTGACTCCACCACTTGCCTGTATTGGGCGAAGGCAGTTTTTAAAGAGATTACCGCCATCAGTTTTCGTTACGGACAACGTCATTTAAGCGAACTTGCTTTTTCATCCGCCATTGCCCAGATGCTTGGTGTGTCGCACCGCATCATTGATATTGACATCGCTCAGCTTGGTGGCTCGGCACTGACTGACAGCAGTATTGAGGTGCCTGACCATCAAGCAGACAGCGATGCTGTGCCTGTCACGTACGTCCCTGCACGTAATACCATTTTTCTGTCTTATGCCTTGGCTGTGGCAGAAGTAACCGAAGCCTGTGCCATCATCATCGGGGTAAGTTCGGTTGATTTTTCAGGCTATCCTGACTGCCGAGATGACTATATTCGTGCCTTTGAGACCATGGCAAATCTTGCCACCGTGGCAGGGCGAGCAGGCAGACGCTTATCCATCATCGCCCCTTTGCAATATTTATCCAAAGCCCAAACTCTAAAACTTGGATTGTCGTTGGGTGTGGACTATGCCCAAACCGTGTCATGCTACCGTGCCGACAGTGATGGGAGAGCCTGTGGCGAGTGTGACAGCTGTGTGTTACGTCATCAAGGCTTTGTGCAAGCAGGCATATCCGACCCCACTCGTTATCAAGATAAGACAGGGATAAATTAAAAAAACTTGCACTTAGCTATGATTTTTTGTAAAATACAAAACCGACCAGTCGGTTTTATTCATCATAGTTAACATTGAAATCATCATGCAACTACCCACCGCTTACGCCTTGCTCGCCCTTGCCATCATCAGCGAAGTAACAGGTTCGACTTTTTTGGTAAAATCAGACGGATTTAGCAGGTTCATTCCCACTTGTATTACGCTCATCTGTTTTGCCATCGCTTTTTACCTTCTGTCTCATGTCGTCAAGGTCATTCCCCTTGGCATGACCTATGCCATTTGGTCGGGCGTGGGCATTATCTTGACTGCCTTGATTGGCGTGTTTATCCTAAAACAGTCCTTAGACACGCCTGCCATCATCGGCATGGCTTTTATCGTGGCAGGTGTGGTGATTATGAATGTCTTCTCGTCTGCCACCGCCCATTAGCCTTCAAGATTATTCTTTAAATCATTTTAACCCCAAGAGATTCTTATGAATGACTTATTTACCACCAACACCGCCATGCCCACACCTGATGATAAAACCCCCAAACGTAAAAACAACCCCGAGCTGTTACGCCATACCATTTTGGTCTGTACCAAAAATCTCATGCTTGATGCCCCCACTGGCAATTTATCCATGCAAAAAGTGGCAGACATGGCAGGTGTGAGCAAGGGTGGACTGTTTCATCATTTCAAATCCAAAGATGAACTCATCACCAGCGTGGTGGAGCTATTTATTGCCCAAATTAACACCGCCATCTTAGCCGACATGGACGCACACCCCACCGAGATGGGAGCGTTTACCAAAGCCTATGTTCGGGTGATGTTTGACAATCAAGAGATTGGACTAAAAAGCGATTGGGCAGGTCTTATTAGAGCCATGACCACCAATGTGCAGATGTATGGGCTATGGAGAAATTGGCTTGCCCAAAAAATCAAAACTCATGCAGGCACCGACAGCAACCCACGTTTATCCGCCATACGCTGTGCCGTAGATGGTGCATGGCTCAATGGCATCCCCCATGATGAATTGCCTGCCATGCGGGCGTATTTGCTAAAATTGGCAGACGATGTGCATTAACATAACCATTTATTGTATAACATCTATTTACCAAAAAATCATTCACCGTTGGTAAATGATTTTTATTTTTACAGTATTGAAATTTAAATGGCATAGCCTAACGCATAGAATGCCACCAAAGAGATGGCAATGACAACCGTGCCGGTGTTCAGTTTTTTAAACTCACCAGAGATGATGCGACCTAGCACCAATGAACCAAAACCGAGCATGATGCCTGTAACGATATTTGCCGTCAAGACGATAAACACAGCACAGATAAGCCCACTCATCGCTCCCACAAAGTCATCAAAATCAAGTTTTGAGACATTGCTTAGCATGAGCAAACCCACATACATGAGTGCAGGAGCAGTGGCATAGTTTGGCACCAAAAATGCCAATGGCTCAAAAAACAGCATGAGCAAGAACAGACCACCCACGACCACCGCCGTAAGTCCCGTTTTGCCCCCCACCGCTGTACCTGTCGCTGACTCAATATAGACCGCCGCAGGGGCAGTACCGAACACCCCCGACATGATTGATGATACCGAGTCTGCTGTGAGTGCCTTGCCACCGCCTAAGATTTGTCCATTTTTGTCAATGAGACCCGCCTGTCCTGCCACCGCACGAATCGTTCCTGTGGCATCAAACACCGCCGTCATGACAAGGGCGAATACCGCAGGCAGTACGGCGGCATTTAATGCTCCCATGATGTCCATCGCCCCAAACAGCGATTCATTGCCAAAGGTGGGCAGTTTAAAAACAGAACCACCAAATTTGACATTTGGGTCAAAAGTTAGCCCAATGATGGTGATGGCGATAATAACCCATAGAATACTGCCTTTGACTTGACGTTTTTCAAGACCAACAATCGCCGCCAAACCCAAGAGCGACATGATGACCCCAAAAGATGTAAACTCACCCATTTTGACAGGCAGTCCTGCATCATTTTTGATGACCAGTCCCACACCATTGGCAGCGATGAGTAGCAAAAATAAGCCAATGCCAATCCCTGCCCCGTGAGCGATAGAACTGGGTAGATTCTTTAAAATCCACGCCCGAATGCCTGTGACCGATATCAGCGTAAACAGCACCCCCATTAAAAAAATCGCTCCTAAGGCGACAGGAATGCTAATGCCTTGACCCAGCACCAAGCTAAACGCGGTAAATGCTGTCAAGCTAATGGCACAGCCGATTGCCATTGGTACATTGGCAAACACGCCAATCAAAATAGAGCCAAGCCCCGCCACAAGACAGGTGGCAATAAATACCGACTCGGCAGGAAAGCCAGCATCAGCAAGCATCCCCGGAACGACAATCACCGAATACACCATCGCCAAAAACGTGGTCAAGCCTGCGATGATTTCTTGGCGTACCGTTGAGCCACGCTCATTGATGTTAAAAAAAGAAAGCAAAGACATAAATCGCCTTATCTTAAATTGCCCAAAAAATTAGCGGGTAATTTTACCGTATAATTACAATTTTTACAAATATTAACGAAAATTTTTTTCATTATGTATGCTTTTTTAACATTGGTAATTTAGGCGGTTTTTGGGTAAAATAGATAGGACGTGTTGAACATTGATAACATTATTTATTAAAATGATGAAAATTTAACGCTTTTATCAATTTTTGCATGAAAAATGGCTAAATCTTGTTTTTCATCGTCAAAAACTTGTCTGATAGAATGACTATCAGCCTGCGTTTTTTCCTTGAAAAACGGGCGATTTTTCTCATTTTTCATGGCAAATACCAATATTCAGCACGCCCTAGATTGTTTTTATCATCTTTTGCCCACTTAAATTACAAAACACCATCATGAAAAACTCCCAAGAAAATATCCGCCTACCCAACTTTAATGTTCATCTGGTTCGTCAGCATGATGATGACTTTATTAATGAAGACATTAATTTGGCAGAGTATATCAGCACCTATGGTCAAGGCTTGATTTTGTATTTTTATCCCAAAGACAACACCCAAGGATGTAGCGTGCAGGCGAGTGACTTTACCGCCTTGTCCGATGAGTTTGCCAAACTTGGCTATGTGGTGCTTGGCGTGTCTCGTGACAGCGTACGCTCACATCAGAATTTTATCAGCAAAAAAGAGCTGGGTATTGGGCTTATCAGCGACCCTGATGAGACGCTGTGCCAACATTTTGATGTCATCAAAGAAAAAATGATGTATGGCAAAACCCACCTAGGCGTGGTGCGTTCAACATTCGTGTTTGACAAAACAGGGGAGATGGTCGCAAGTTTTCGCAACGTCAAAGCCAAAGAACACGCCAACGCCCTATTGGACTTTTTAAAACCCCTATGAAAGTCATGCACTTATCATCATCGTTAAAGCACGATGAATCCGAACGGGGTATTTTTGCCATCACGCACGCCCTGTCCAAAGCGGGGCATGAATCCGTGGTCATCGGCTCTGCCACCACTGATGATGAGCTTGTGCTTCGCCTGCTTCGTGATGACACCGAGTATTATCGCATTCCCATGGCAAAAAAATCGTGGCTGTCATTGGTACACGTCCTAAAACTTAGACGACTCATCAGCGAACACGAACCCGACATCGTCCACGTCCATTCTCGCACGCCTGCATGGGTGCTACATTGGGCAATCCGTCCGCTACCTGACGACAAAAAACCCAAAATCGTGGCGACCATCTATGGCTTTTATCCGTTTAACAACTACGGCAAAGCCCTGTTTTTCTCTGATGTTATCATCAGTGCGTCTCGCAGTATTGATAAATATCTCAAAGAAAAGCTCGCCATCAAAAAAGAAGAATACAACATCCAAGAATTCCCCTTTAAAATCGTCTGCGTCCGCCGTGGCGTGGACACTCGTAAATACCCCTATCGCCATCATGCGTCCGTGCATTGGCTTCATGGCGTGTTTGCCGAATATCCCGAACTTGAACACAAAAAATGGCTCGTATTCCCCACGCCTGTCGGGCATGAATACGGTCAAGACTGGCTTGTGGACATTTTGGGCAACTTACAAGAGAAATTCCCCAATATCCACGCCATCATCATGGAAGATGATTTGGCAAACGTCACCGACCAAGACGTCGCCCACGAAGAGTTCGTCCAACGCCTGCATGCCTTAGGACTAAACAGCCGTGTGACGTTCATCGGACGGCGACCCCCCGACATGAAAGAATGGCTGTCATCTGCCAACGTGGTGCTTGCCCTTGCCGAACGCCCCGAGAGTATTGGCATTACCGCCATTCAAGCGATACATCTTGGCACGCCTGTCATCGGCTGGGCAAAGGGGGCTTTTGCCGACATCCTACAAACCACCTACCCTCAAGGACTGGTCAAAGAAGAGACCGCCCTTGTCCTGTGCAAAAACATCAAATTCCACCTACAAAACAAAACTCGCCCCCCAATGACGCACGAATACACCATCGAGCAGATGACCGCTGAGACTTTGGCGGTGTATCAGTCGCTCGTGCCAGACTGTCATTTGGTTGATAAAGATAAACATGATAATCTGGTCTGTGTCAAAGCCGAAAGTGCCTAAAAATCATGGGTTTGCAAGTTATTTTTATGCGGAGCGTTTACAGGCGTTTTAAAATTATTTATAATCGGTTTTGTAGATTATTTGGTTTTATAAAAATAATCTACCTTTTTATTGGTTATATAAGGCTGTTTTATGAAAAAACTAAGCAAGCTTGGCAAAATCGCCCTAACATCCGCCCTATCAGCAACCCTACTATCAGGCTGTGCAACCAGTGCATTGTTAGAAAAGGACTCAGGCGGTACTTACACCACCACCCAAAAGAAAGTACTCACCAATGATGTCGTTGTGGCATTTGGTAAGCCGTCATTAAAGCTACCCAACATCCCATCGGATGCGATCGTGATTGTCGGTCAGCGTAACAGCTATGTGTTGGTTGAAGGCGGTACTCGCTTTAACAATCTCATCACTCGCCTTGACCCACGCCACATCAATCTCACCAAAGGCTTGGACTTTTATTCTGCCAATAATGACGGCAGTTTTACTGGTGAGCTTGCCTTTAAATACACCAAGCTAAAAGCCGAAGTGACCAACGAAGAACTAAACTTCTTTTTGCAAAATGGCGTCAAAGAATGCACCAGCCACAGCGAATCACAGCTTGGGGCTCAAAGCTACTGCTTCGACATCCCCCTAAAAGGTCACACCTATCCTGCCGTGAGCAATCAGTCTAGCCTAAAAGCACTGAGCAAAGCCTACCCTGTCACCATCTACACCAACGAGCAAACCACAGCTTACCGTGAAGGGCAAAGCAACCCTGTTGAAAAACTGGTGCTGTTTCCTTTCGCCGCCGCTTTTGACGTGGTCACCTTGCCACTGCAAATCATCGGGCAAATTTTTGACTGATATTAAAGTTTATGGTTGATACATAGGACGTATTTGGCTGCGTCCTATTTTTATGCCTATCTCATGTACCATAAGTTTTTGCGGATGATTGCCCTGTGATGGCGATGATTGTCATAGGAAAAACAAAGAAGTCATGATAAAATACGCTCTTTGCCATGACAACGACATCAAGGACATCTTGTGGACACCGAACTCATCAAAATCATTCTTGCCTTTGTGGTGTTGATAAACCCATTTAGTGCTTTGGGGCTTTTTTTAAATCTAACCAAAGGCTATCCTGCCAAAGACCGCCAAAAAGTCGCCCAAATCGCCTGTTTGACGGTGTTTGTGGGCATCACTTTTTTTACCATTTTAGGCGAGAGTTTGCTAAAAGTACTGGGCATCTCGGTGGGGTCGTTTCAGGTGGCAGGCGGGGTGTTGGTGTTTTTGATTGCCATTAATATGATGAATGGCGGTGGTAATCCTGTCAAGCCCAACGAAGAAGATGTGGAAGTCAGCTCGTCTTTGACAGCATCAGCGGTGGTGCCCCTAGCCATTCCCATGATGATAGGGCCGGGGGGTATCTCAACGGTCATCATTTATTCAAGTCAGGTCAAAGGCGTGTTTCAGGTGGGCATGATTTTGGCGGCAGGGCTGTGTATCAGTGTGTTTTGTTATGCATCGCTCATGGCGGCAGGTAAAATCAGTCGCTTTTTGGGCGATACAGGGCTCAATATCCTAAGTCGTATCATGGGCATGCTACTTGCGGCGGTGGCGATTGAGATTTTGATTAATGGATTGCGAACCTTGTTTCCACAGCTGATGAGCTAACCACACTACAAAAACCAAACATGCCAAGATGGGGCTTGTGTTATAATTTTTGCCTTTTTGTTTTTTGAACGCATCCATGTCAATATTTAATATCAAAACACCCAAAAAAGGCACCTTGCTTTATAAAATCTATGACTTTTTGCGGGACAACATCAATCTTGTTATCTCGGTCATCGTCGCCATTTGTGTGTATTTTTCTTTGTCTGATGTGCGTTTTTTAAAGCGGTTTGTGCCAAGCATCAACATGGAGACGGTGTATTTGCTGGCGTGGGACAGCTTTTTGGTGGCATATTTGCTACTGGCACTTAGAATGTTCATCACAACGAACTCCGAAGACATCAAAAAACGAGCCCATGAGCAGTATGAACGCAAACGCACCATGCTCATTTTGATTCTTATCACGTCTTTTATTAGCATGATTGCCATCATCAATGAGATGCGTATCAGTGCTCAGTACGAAGGCTGGCTCTCTACTTTGCATGTTTGTATCACTTTTGGTACACTGATTGTCTCATGGCTGTTTATCCACACCTTATTTGCCTTGTATTATGCTCATGGCTATTATGACACCACACATGATGACAAGTATCCGCTTGATTTTCCTTATGAAAACAACCCTGATTATTGGGATTTTTTGTATTTTGCCTTGGGCATTGGGGCGACAGGGGGTGTGCCTGACGTCTCATTTACCAGCAAAAAACTGCGTCGTGTGGGAACGTTTCATAGCGTATTGTCCTTTTTCTTTAATACGGCAGTGCTGTCGCTGGTGATGGAGATGATGGGGTCGCTGGTTTCGCCATAAAATGGTTTTATGTGGTCAAATGGGCGTAAAAGTGGTGGAGAATTTTGCCAAAATGTTGTATCATAAAGAGTTTTTATGATTTTAAAAAAGTGATGTATTATGGAACAGATGCGTAATTTTATGCAGAGTTGGGTGGGTAAGGCGGTACTTGTCATCACGCTCATTCCCATGGCATTTTTGGGCGTGCAGTCATTTAGCGGTGGCGGACAGATTGCTCCCAACCAAATCGTCAAAGTGGGCGATACCGCCATTGATACCGCAACCTTTCAGTCAGAAGTCAATAACTATCGGGCTCGCCTGCTTGAACAAGTGGATGGCAGTCTGATTAATAACAAAGCTCTAAATGATGAAGTGCTAGACAGTATGATTGACAGAGCGTTGCTAGAAAACCAAGCTCAGTTTTTTGGCATGACTGTCTCTGATGATGCCATCACTCGCCTGCTACAAGCTGACCCGACTTTCCATGATGCTAATGGTAGATTTTCTAATGACATCTTTGCTCATTATCTACAAAGCCGTGGCATGAATAAGGACATGCTCTTTGCCATGTTCCGCACGCAGTTGTCGCTACGACAGCTGACAAACAGTATTTTGGGAACGGCTGTTTATCCTGACAGCCAAATCAGTCGCTTGATAGATTTGCAAACCCAAAGCCGTGAAGCGTGGGTGGTGCGTTACAACTGGCAGGATTTTGCCGACCAAGTAACGGTCAGCCCTGCCGAGATTGAGACCTATTATAACGCCAATAAGCAGGACATGATTCAGTCGCCAAGCGTGGATTTGGCTTATGTAACTCTAAGCGATGCTGACATTAAAGTGGATGCCGTGAGTGAAGATGAGATTCGTGTAGAATATCAAGCCAGCCTACAAGGTCAAGGCGATGGCAGACAGCTGTCGCACATCTTGCTAACAGGCGATGATGCTGAGAGTCGTGCCAAAGACATCAAGGCAAAACTCGATGCAGGCGAGTCTTTTGAAGCACTTGCCAAGGCACATTCAGATGACCCCACGGGCGAGAGCGGTGGCGACATCGGAAGCTATAACCCTGCCTTTTTTGGCGACAGTAGCAGTGCTGTGGAGAATGCCATCAGTGGGCTGACGGCAGGGGGTGTGAGTGAGCCTGTGCAGACAGGGTTTGGTTATCACATCTTTAAAGTCACCAAAATGGGTGACGCTCCAAGTCTTGATAGCATGCGTGATGAGCTGACCAAACGAGCGACCGAGCGTAAGCGTGCCAATGCCATGAACGAGATGATTACCAAAATCAACACCATGGCGACCGACAGCATGGGCATTAGCGACATCGCCCAAGAGACGGGACTGACCGCCCGTAGCATTAAGGGTTACACCGAGGACAATAACACCAGCGAGCTGTCCGCTCCTGTGGTGGTATCGGCGGCCTTTGATGACTTTGCCATCAGCGACCAGTCGGTCAGCCCCAACATCACGCTCGCTGACAAAACGGTGTGGGTACAGCCGACCAACTACCAAGATGCCAGAGAGCTGACATTGGCAGAAGCGAGTGAGCAAATCAAGGCGACCCTAACCAAGCAAAAAGCCATCAAACTTGCCTTAGACACAGCCAATGCCCGTGCCAAAGAAGACCCAGCGACCCTTACCAAGTCTGCCCAGCGTTTGGGTGTGGTTACTCGCCAAAGCCCAGAGCTACTGCCTGCCGAGCGTGCCAGCCTGTTTGTGCATAATAAAGACGGCATGAGTGCATGGGTGGTAGAGACGGACGCAGGGGCGAGTGTCATGGTGGGCGATAAAGCCCAAAGCACGGCAACCGCCCAAATCTCGGATGCAGAACGTCTGTCAGCATCACAAATCATCCGTGATAATGTCGGTCAAGACCAACTCCAAGACTATTTGCACTACTTGCGTGACACCAAAGAAGTACAAATCAACGAACAAGCCATGTCGCACTAAGACAAGCACAATACCAAAAACCCATATGCCAAATATGGGTTTTTCATTAGACGAGTCATGTTAATGATAAATATCAATATCAATACCCCTACTCATAAACCCAACTTCCACACCCACTTTACCACCCAAGCGGATGCAAGTTTCGCCCTGTGGCTTGCTACCCTTGCCAAAGACGGCACGGATTTGACCTTAGTCATTTGCCAATCCCAAAGCGAACTGCAACGCCTTGCCGATGAGCTACATTTTTTTGGCATATCTACCCATGTGTTTGCCGATTATGAGACGCTTGTTTATGACAATCTGTCGGTACACCAAGACATCATCTCCGAGCGGATTGACCTTTTGACGCATATGCCAACAAGGGGTGTGCTACTGGTGAGCGTACAGACACTCATGCAAAAAATCACACCGCCAAGCTATCTGTTGGGGCGGTTTTTTGATTTGAATGTGGGCGATAACTTTGATATAGAGCGTGAGCGTGAACGCCTTGCCAAGGCAGGCTACAAGGCGGTGGACAACGTCTATATGGCAGGCGAATTTGCCGTGCGTGGGAGCATTGTGGATATTTTTGCGGTGGGGCAAGCCTTGCCGTTTCGTTTGGAATTATTTGATGATGAGATAGAAACGATTAAATTTTTTAATCCTGATACTCAGCGAACCGTTACCGATGAAGAGCTTGATAAGCTCAAAAAAGACGGCGTATTTGACGACAAAACCGCCCCAACGTCGCCCAAAGTGGCAAGTTTTCGCCTACTGCCTGCCCGTGAATTTGACCTAGACGACAAAGAGACGTTCCGCCAAAATTTTGCAAGCCTTTTTCCCAATGCGTCCGCTCGCAAGGTGGAATTTTATAATGACGTTATGAATGGCATACAGCCGTCTGGGGTGGAATATTACGCACCGCTGTTTTTTGACTTGCACGAATGGCAAACGACAGGCACGCTGTTTCATTATTTGCCCAAAAATACACTGGTTGTCTGTGATGACAATTTGTCCGCTCATCATCACAACTTTTGGGAGCAGGTAAACGCACGCTATCATTCTCGGGCGTTTGATAAGGACGTGCCAATCCTGCCCCCTGATTATTTGTATTTGCCAAGCAATGAATTTTTTCAAGCCTTAAAAACTTACCCAAGAGCAGTATTCCAACAACCGTTCGTGGTGAGCCTGTCGAACCATGACGGTTTTCCGCCACCCGCAGGCATGGCTCAGGGCGAACGGAAAACAGCGAATGGCAACAAAGAAAATCCGCTTTCCTTATTTCGCCAATTTACCGCCCACACCGTCCCCAATTTGCCAATCAATCATCAAAAAGACGAACCATTGGGCGAATTTTTGGACTTTGTGGGGGCGTGCGATGAGCCGATTTTATTGGTGTGTGAAAGTGCTGGTCGCCGTGAGATTATTTTAGAATTATTAAAGGGCAAACTTGACAGCGACACGGTGGCGGATTTTGGTGAGTTTTTGGCAAATTTGGATAAATTTAACCCTAACAAAACCGTTCGCCCTGAGCCTGTCGAAGGGTACGGTTTTGGCAAAATTGCCCTAACCGTTGCTCCGATAGAGCGTGGATTATGGCTAAAAAATGAGCAAAATCAAGGCTTTTGTGTCATCAGCGAAACCCAAATTTTTGGGCGAGTGGTCGCCACTACCAAACGCAAACGCCAGAATGCCTTATCGCAAGCCTTTTTGATAAAGTCGGTAAGCGAGATGACCGAAGGGTCGCTTGTTGTGCATTTGTCCTATGGCATTGGGCGGTATCAAGGGCTTGTCGTGCTTGATGTGGGTGAGGGCGAGCAGGAATTTATCCATATCAAATATGCCGATGATGCCAACGTCTATGTACCGATTACCAATCTTGCTTTGATTGGGCGGTATAGCGGTACGGACAGCGAAGCGGTGCAATTGTCAAAACTTGGCTCAGGCAAGTGGGATAAGGCACGCCAAAAGACCTTGACCGACATTTATGACGTGGCGGCGGAGCTGTTAAATGTGCAGGCAAGGCGAAATGCCAAGCAGGGCATTAGTTTTGACATTGACATGGCAAGTTATGAGCTGTTTGCCAGTGGCTTTGCCTATGACGAAACGCCCGACCAGCAAAGTGCCATTGAAGCGGTAATGTTTGACATGAAACAGACCAAGCCCATGGATAGGCTCATCTGTGGCGATGTGGGTTTTGGCAAAACGGAAGTCGCCATGCGGTCGGCATTCATTGCGGTGCAGGCAGGCTATCAGGTGGCGGTGCTTGTGCCAACCACGCTACTGGCGGGACAGCACGAGGACAGTTTTAAGGACAGATTTGCCGATTGGGCGATTAAGATTGAAAGCCTGTCCCGTTTTGTTGGTAAAAAAGCCCAAGATAAGGTGCTGGCTGACCTAGCGGACGGCAAGGTGGATATTGTCATCGGTACGCATAGGCTTTTGCAGGACGATGTTAGATTTAAAAATCTAGGCTTGATGATAATTGACGAAGAGCACCGTTTTGGCGTACGCCATAAAGAAAAAATCAAAGCCATGCAAGCGGACGTGGACACGCTCACGATGACCGCCACGCCCATTCCACGCACGCTCAATATGGCTTTGTCGGGTATGCAGGACATTTCTATCATTGCCACACCGCCTGCCAGAAGGCTTGCCATTAAAACATTTGTCGCCGAAAAAAATGAGCAGACAACCAAAGATGCGATTTTGCGTGAGATTTTGCGTGGGGGGCAGGTGTATTATTTGCACAATGACGTGGCGAGCATTGACACGGTGGCAGAGAACTTGTCCGAGCTGATTCCTGAGGTGCGTGTGGGCGTGGCTCATGGGCAAATGGCGGAAAAAGAACTCCACGATGTCATGAGTGATTTTTATCATAAAAAAACCAATGTGCTTGTCGCCAGTACCATTATTGAAACAGGCATTGACGTGCCAAATGCCAATACGATTATCATCAACCGAGCCGATAAGTTTGGGCTTGCCCAGTTGCACCAACTGCGTGGGCGAGTGGGGCGGTCTCATCATCAGGCGTATTGTTATTTGTTTGTGCCGTCTATCAAGGGGCTGACGGCTGATGCCAAAAAACGCCTTGATGCCATTAGCCGAGCCAATACGCTTGGGGCAGGGTTTATGCTGGCGAGCGAGGATTTGGAGATTCGTGGGGCAGGCGAGATTTTGGGTAAGCAGCAGTCTGGCAACATGCAGACCATTGGCTTTGGGCTGTATATGGATATGCTAGAACGTGCCACCAAGGCGATAAAATCGGGCAATACGCCAAGTCTCGCCACACCGCTTGATTTGGTGAGTGATATTAACATTCATGCGTCTGCCTTGATACCGAGCGATTATTTGGCGGACGTGCATGAGAGGCTTTTGTGCTACAAGCGTATCGCCAATGCCGAGACGATGGACGAGCTAAACGAGATGCGTGCCGAGATGATTGACCGTTTTGGGGCGATGCCGACCGCCCTTGCCAATCTGTTTTTGGTACATAAAATGCGAGTGCAGAGCATACCGCTTGGCATTGGTAAAATTGACGTAACCGCTCATGGGCTTAGTATGGAATTTAAAGCGGACATGCCTGTGGACGGACTTGCAATTATCAAGCTCATTCAGTCTAATGACGGCTATCGCATGAACGGGGCGACAGGACTAAAATACACCTTTAAAGACGAAAAAGACGTGGTGGGGCGGACGAATGCGGTGTTTGAGCTGTTAAAATATTTGCATGGGCATATCATCAAAGAATAAGGATAAATCATGAACGCACTTACACTCACCACCCTATCTTTTGGCATGGCAATGGACGCTTTTGCGGTGGCGGTGGCAAAAGGGGCGAGCGAGCGACATCCACGCCTATGGCAAGCGGTGCAGGGCGGGCTATTCTTTGGGGTGGTGGAAGGACTTGCTCCGTTTGTCGGTTATTGCTTGGGTAAGGCTGCTGAAAGCTGGGTGCAAGCCTTTGACCATTGGGTTGCATTTGGGCTGCTTGGGGTGTTGGGTGTGCGGTTTATTTATGGGGCGGTGTGTCATGATGAACAAGTAGATAAGCAAACCAATGAACAACAAACCAAGCAAAAACAAGCAAACACTTCAAACATCGCCCTAATGCTCATTACCGCCATTGCCACAAGCGTTGATTCGGTGGTGGTGGGCGTGTCGCTGGCGTTTTTGGACGTGAACATCGTTTTGGCGTGCGTGCTGATAGGGCTTGCCACGACTGTTATGGCAACAGGCGGACTGTATCTTGGCAACCGTTTGGGAGCGAGTTTTGGGCGTTATGCCATGGGCGTGGGTGGGGCGATGCTAATTGGCATTGGCATGTTTATTTTAGGGACGCATTTGGTGGAGCATGGTTAAACCGCACTTCTCTCAAACACTTCCCGTAACTCAAAACTGGTATGAAGCTGGCTGACCCCGTCAATTTTGCTAAGTCTATGAAGCAAAAACTCTTCATAATGACTCATATCACGCACCACGACCTTTAACAGATAATCTTCCGACCGCCCTGTAACAAGGCTACACGACACCACTTCATCAAAGGTTTTGATGTGATTTTCAAATTCGCCAAAGCGTTCGGCAGTGTGCTTATCCATGCTAACCGCCACAAAGACGGATAGTGTGTTACCCAGCGAGCGTGCGGACGTATGAGCGTGATAGCCTGTGATAACGCCCATGTCTTCAAGCCGTTTAATCCTGCGAATGACAGGCGTGGCGGAGAGATTGACTTGCTCAGATATGTCGGCAACGGCAAGGCGAGCATTGCCCGTGAGTAGTTTTAGGATTTTATGGTCAATGGGGTCTAGGTTAATAGCGTTCATGTTGGGAAATTATCAAAATTTGGCGGATTTTACCATAAAATCATCATTTTTTGGTAAATATGGCTAAAATATGCCAAAAATTTTTGTAAAATTGGTAAAAATTAGTGCAAAATTTTGGTATGATAATACAATGATTTATTAAA
>NZ_JADFBZ010000015.1:0-50367 GCF_015223095.1 Moraxella sp. K127
GCAATTCGCCCAAAAATCAACACTTTATCAAAGGGCAAATGTACACCCAGCCAACTTGATATTTGCCACGGGTTTGCAGGTGTACTGAGTACACCCTTTGATGACATTACCACACAAGGCGTGCACAGCACGCCCCTACATCCAAACATCATTGTGTTTGCAGTAATTTTAAAGTTTCTTGGGTGTCTATAAAAATAGATCTTGACAGACAAGACCTATTTTCACAAAACAAAGCATGAACTTATTCCATAATTCCTGTAATGTCCACAGGGTTATTTGCCACTTGCTGTTTTTTGGCACCGTCATTGCGTTTGGCTTGTAGCTCTTGTAGATACTCTTCGGTAATCTGCCCTGCCACATAACAGCCGTCAAACACCGAGCAGTCAAAGCCATCAACACGGCTGTATTTGGTGTTGTTTACCGCTTCCACCAAATCATCCAAATCTTGGAAAATCAAGCGGTCAGCCCCGATAATCTCACGCACTTCATCAACCGTACGCCCCGATGAAATCAGCTCACTACGCACTGGCATGTCAATGCCATAGACATTCGGGAAAATCACGGGCGGGGCAACAGACGCAAAAAAGACGTTTTTCGCCCCTGCGTCTCGTGCCATTTGAATAATCTCATGGCAGGTCGTCCCACGCACGATAGAATCATCCACCAGTAGGACGTTTTTATTTTTAAACTCCAAAGGAATGGCGTTTAGCTTTTGGCGGACGCTCTTTTTACGCATGGACTGACCAGGCATGATAAAGGTACGCCCGATATAGCGGTTTTTGTTAAAGCCTTCACGGTATTTCACACCCAGATAAGTAGCACATTCTAATGCCGAGTTGCGAGATGTATCAGGAATAGGAATAACCACGTCAATCTCGTGATTCTCGCCCCACTCAGAGATGATTCGCTGAGCGAGCTTCTCCCCCATCCGCATGCGAGCCTTATGCACCGAGATGTTATCGATGATACTGTCAGGACGGGCAAAATAGACATATTCAAAAATACAAGGTGTGTGCTTGATTTTGTCGGTGCATTGTTTGGTGTGCAAGTTATAATTTAAATCAATAAAAATTGCTTCACCGGGGTTGATGTCTCGCACCACTTCAAAGCCCAACGCAGTCAGTGCCACTGACTCCGACGCCACCATGTACTCCACGCCAGCAGGAGTCAGACGGCGACCATAGACCAGTGGGCGAATGCCGTTCGGGTCTCTAAATGCGAGCATGCCATGCCCTGCTATCATCGCTACCACGCCATACGCCCCTTGACAGCGGTCATAGACAGCTTGTAAGGCGGTAAAAATATCATCGGGAGCAAGTTTGGTTTTGGTGAATTTTTGCAATTCATGAGCAAAGATGTTGAGTAACACTTCCGAATCCGAGTCGGTGTTCAAATGACGACGGTCATGCTCATAGACTTCTTTGGCAAGGGTTTCGGCATTGGTTAGGTTACCGTTGTGTGCCAAGGCAATGCCATAGGGCGAATTGACGTACAAAGGCTGAGCTTCTGCCGTGCTTGACGTGCCTGCGGTCGGATAGCGAACATGCCCGATGCCAAAATTCCCCACCAGACGCACCATGTGCTTATTTAAAAACACATCTCGCACCATGCCGTTGTCTTTACGCAGATACAGGCGGTCATCTTTTAGGGTCACAATCCCTGCCGCGTCCTGCCCCCGATGTTGTAACATGGTCAAGCCATCATATAACATCTGACCCACAGGCTCATGGGCACACACACCAATCACACCACACATAGTCACTCACTCCAAAAGTTTGGCAACACGCCAATTAGGTTAAAGAGATTTACCACTAATACAAAGTTAGTTTTAACAAATTTTTTGCATTAAAAAATCCGTCCTATTGATACGGATTTTCCACTTGGTTCCATGCTTCGCCAAGCACTTCGGTCAATAACGCCTGTGCCACAGGGGCAAGGGGCAGTAGGTTTTGGGCGAGAATGGACTCTTGCCATTGGGGCAATTTAACGAGCAAGGGGGATGCGATACTTAGGATAATCAGCACTTTTAATACGCCCTTACTTGCCCCCAAGATACCACCCAAAATGTTATCCAAAAAGCCCAATTTTAAAAATTTTAAGGTTTTTAATGCCAGCCACGAAATAACGTGCGTGATACTCACAATAATCAGCACAATCACCAAAAACGCCAGCGAAATCTGTAAGACTTCGTTATCCACCACACCCACGAACAAAGGCGAGAACTCTTTGGCAAGAGCTGATGCCACAATGAGTGCGACAAACCATGCCACCAGTGACATCGCTGTCTTAATCGCCCCTGCTTGAAAACCACGCCACAACCCAACAAGCACCATAAAGGCGATACCAATATCAAGAATGCTCATGCTTTGTTTGGCTCGCCCGAAGCATTTTTGTCTGGATCATTATCGTCCACGTTTTTATCCAAGCTATCAGATTTATCCGCCACGACCAAGGCACGCTCTTTGTAGTTGGCAATGCTTTGTACACAGTCCTGCACGAGCGAAGGACCTTTATAAACCAGTCCTGAGTACAGCTGTACAGCAGTCGCTCCCGCGGTCAGCTTACGCACCGCCAAATCGCCCGTATCAATACCGCCCACCCCAATCAAATCCACCTTGCCCGACAGTCGCTCGGCAAATGCCGTCAGTACCAACGTGCTTTGATGACTAAGCGGTCTGCCTGACAAACCACCATCTTCATGGGCATGCTCTTGGTCTTCGACACCCACTCGTGATAACGTGGTATTTGTGGCTATCAGCCCATCAATGTCAAAGTTGGTGAGATTTTTGGCGATGTCATCTATTTGGCTCTCGTCCAAATCAGGGGCGATTTTTAGGGCAAGTGGCACATAGTAGCCATGCTCGCTTGCCAGTTTTGTATGGCAAGTCTTAATGCCATCCAACAGATGAGCCAGCTCAGATGCCCCTTGCAGGGTTCGTAAATTGGCGGTGTTGGGGCTAGAAATGTTAATCGTGATATAACTGGCGTACGGATAAACTCGCTCCAAGCAGTACACATAGTCATCCAAAGCATTCTCAACAGGCGTGGTCGCATTTTTGCCGATGTTAATACCAAGCACGCCTTTGTATTTGGCACGCTCAATGTTGGCAATCATCTTATCCACGCCATCGTTATTAAAGCCCATACGGTTGATAATCGCCCCACTGTCCGCCAAACGGAACATTCTCGGGCGTGGATTGCCCGCCTGTGGTTGTGGCGTGACTGTACCAATCTCCAAAAAACCAAAGCCAAGCTCAGCCAAGGCGTCAATATACTCGCCATTTTTATCAAGCCCCGCCGCCAGCCCCACAGGGTTCATCAGGCTAATGCCCATGCAGTTGGTCGGCATTGACTGGCGTGGATAAGCAAACCCAAGCAGGCGTGCTTTGTGCAATCGCTCTAAATTTTCAAGCGTCCATTCATGGGCTTTTTCAGGTTGCATGGAAAATAGATAAGGGCGAAGCAAACTATATGACATGGGTCTCTCAAAATGGATAAATACATCTTTTGACATTATAACACATTCTATCAAAAGATTAAATATCACTCATGATTGACTTCAGGGCAATCGCACTACAAAATTTTACATGAAATTGATTAAAAATCAAGCAAATTTAGTATTTATAGTTAATTTTATCTAAATATATTTTTAATAAATTATTCAAAATATAATTGGTTTGGTGAGTTTTTAAATAATTTGTGTCTAAAAATTGCCAATTTCTTCAAAAACATAATTTTATTTGCTAAAAATTAAATATAGTGCGATTGCCCTGTGATTGACTTTTGATCGCCTTTTTACCATTAAATCTCTTTCCAAACTAAAAATAAACCCTTATAAGTATTGGGGTTGAGATTTTTAAAAATCCACAAAAATCGGGGTTTGGAAAGAAGTCTATTAAAAACCGCCACCCAGATTAAGTAGCGGTTATAATACTGACAAAGATTTAACGATTTACAGGGCATTAGGCTGATGATTATCATCACCTGCTTTGGCAAAGACCAATTTTACTACTTGCCATGCTACTGCTATCGCCCCGATAATAAAGACCACATCACCAATGGTGCGAATCCATCTTAGCATGACCAAAAAGTCCTGTTGCAAAAAGCCTTCACTGCGTGCATACCACAAGCCTTCGGTAATGGATGCATGGGCTTGATACACCCCGATAGGCAACAAACTTGTCATTATCATCAGCACAAGACCTGCATTCAGAGCCCAAAAACTCATCTTCATCAGACTGTCATCAAAGACATGATTAGGGCGAATATAACGCACAATCAACAGCACAAAGCCGAGAGCCAAAAAGCCATACACACCAAATAACGCCGCATGAGCATGGACGGCAGTCGTGTTTAGCCCTTGGATATAAAACAGTGCCAATGGCGGATTTAACATAAATCCAAACACGCCTGCTCCGACCATGTTCCAAAACGAGACTGCCACAAAATACAAGATGGGCCATTTTAACTTGTCCATCCACGGGGCTTGATGTTGTTTTTCCCAGTGTTCATAGGCTTCATAGCCAAGCACCACGAGTGGCACAACTTCCAATGCCGAAAATGACGCACCGATTGCCATGATTGGCGTAGTCGTTCCTGTAAAATACAGATGATGGAACGTCCCTGGCACACCGCCCAATAAGAACAATGCCGCTGAGATGATGGTCGCCCCTGTGGCGGTTTTATAACGCACCAGCCCAAGGTTATAAAAGATAAAGGCAAATGCTGCGGTTGCAAATACTTCAAAAAATCCTTCAACCCACAGATGTACCACCCACCAACGCCAGTATTCCATGATGGCAATGTTGGTGCGTTCACCATAGAACAGACCCGAGCCGTAGAACAGACCGACACACGCCACAGACGCCACAAAGATAAACAATAGGTTTTTATCGCCTTTTTGTTTAAACCCATAAGCCCAGCCACGTGCCATCAGTACAAGCCACAGCAAAATACCAACAAATTTTAAAATCTGCCAAAAACG
Source organism: Moraxella sp. K127 (assembly GCF_015223095.1). NCBI lineage: Bacteria > Pseudomonadati > Pseudomonadota > Gammaproteobacteria > Moraxellales > Moraxellaceae > Moraxella > Moraxella sp. K127. The sequence continues at coordinate 4,985 of NZ_JADFBZ010000015.1, forward strand.
CCCCAAATCAATAAACTCATAGCCTTGATGTCCAAACCAAAAATTAAGATGGGCAGGCATGATGTGTTTTAGGGCAAAGAACTGGGCGATGAACGAACCCACACACACGATGATGAGTGCCACCCACAAGATATCCACGCCCAGTTTTTGGAATTTAGGGTCTTTGCCACCATTGATGATGGGGGTCAAAAATAAGCCTGCCGCCAAAAATGCCGTGGCAATCCAAAACAGTGCCGACTGAATGTGCCATGTCCGCACCAGTGAGTAAGGCAACCAGTCCGCCACAGGAATGCCATAGAACGAATGTCCTTCTACCGTATAATGAGCAACAAAACCACCCAAAAATACTTGTAGTACAAATAACGCCACCACAAGCAGTCCGTATTTACCCAACGCTTTTTGCGATGGTGTTAGACTTATCTTGGTCAAAGGGTCAGACTCTGGCACCGCCAATTTGACATCTTCTTCTTTTTTGGAAAATGCCCACGCCCAAATCAAAAATCCCACGCCCGCAATCAAAAACACCACGCTAGCCACTGACCAAATGATGTTTTCGGCGGTTGGTACATTATCAATCAGTGGCTCATGTGGCCAGTTATTGGTAAATGTGGCATCTGTACCAGGACGATTTGCCGATGAAATCCACGCCGTCCAAAAATAAAAATTCGCCAAATGCTGCCGTGCGGTCAAATCAGGCAAAGTGTTATTTTTCATGGCAAAATTTTCCCGAGTTTTGATGTACTTAGGGTCATTACCATACAGCTTGACATAATAGGGAGCAACCTCATGGATTGCCTTGATGCGTGTATCAGAGAGTACCACGATTTGTGTGCCATCATTTGCACTTGTGCGGTATTCCTCTTTTAGGGCTTGACGCAGTCCTGCTTGCTCAGATGATGTTAGAGTATCATATCCCTTGCCGTAGGTTTCATTGGCACGAATGTCAAGCCATGCGACCAGCTCACGATGCAACCAATCAGCCGTCCAGTCGGGAGCTTGATACGCCCCATGCCCCAACACCGAACCCAACTGCATGCCACCTGTCGTCTGCCATGCTGACTGACCTTGCAGGATGTCATCATCTGTCATGATGACCTGACCTTGACTGTCCACAAACTGCTGTGGAATGGGCGGTGCAGAGCGATAAACTTCCGCCCCACCCCATCCAAGCAATGTAAAGGTGCAAAGTAGCACCCCAAACAGCACCCACCAGTGCTTTTTATACTCACCCATCTCTTGCTCCTTATCTCGTGGCTTGATTGGGAATTGTGATTGATAAGATAATCGCATTATCTTAATGACTGTTTTAAAAATATATTTTAAATATATCTTTAAAATGGCATTGTACGCCCACCCATCGCCAAAAGTCAATGCTTTATGACACAATTTTTAAAATTTGTTATGCTTATTAATAATTTGTTGTATTTATAAATAAAAGGTAACTTATTTTTATTAAAGGTAAATAGGGCGTGTTGAACATTGATAACATTTTATAAAATTAAGATAAAAATTTAACACTTTTATCAATTTTTGCATGAAAAATGGCTAAATCTTGTTTTTCAAGGAAAAAACTTGCGATTTTTCTCATTTTTCATTGCAAATACCAATATTCAACACGCCCTAAAAACCGCCACCCAAATAGGTAGCGGTTTATTAAATTAACCTACAAAGCGGTTATGTTTATCAATCCATCAAGGTTGCACAGGCGAGAATCTCTCGCTTTGACGTGCTAGACCTTGGGCGATGACATCGGCTGTCATAACCCGATATTCTGCCAAATCAAACATCGGCGGGGGCAAACCGTCTGTGTCCAGATACGCCACCATGCGAGCGACTATCGGCATGTGACATACCACCGCTATCGTTTTATCATGCTCATGTCCATAGTGCGATGTGATGATTTGCTCAATGTCCGCCACGCCTGCCACGGGGTCATCATCAGGGGTAATGCTACCCAACGTGATGAATGTGGGGTTTTGTCCTTTGTTATTTGCGATATTTTGTAAGATTTTGGCGGTTTGGTCGGCACGGTTAAAGGGGCTGGCGATAATCATGTCAAGACTGTATCGCTCGGTGAGATGCGTGGCAGTCTGGTTCGCCTGAGCTTGCCCAAATTCGGTCAAATCACGCCCAGCATCATCAGCACAATAGGCAGTTGCTTGACCGTGTCGGATAAAGATAAGTTTCATGGTAAATCCTTCTTTTAATATAGGGTAAATTGCAATTTACCCCTACACATTTAGTTAAAATTTCAAAGGTGCATTGTAAGAATACAACCCAATTTAACAATCACGACCTATTTATCAGTATCATCAACAGCTTCATCATCTTTGGGTTTATTCTCTTTACTTGCTTTTAAGACCTTATCAAACTCTTTTGACAGCTTTTCATTGCTCTCATCATGGGGCATGACAAATTCCACATCACTTCGAAACCCCGTTTCCATAAGGTTTACCGCCACACTCAGAGCCGATTTATTTTCGTATAACACCGCATATAGGGCGTGAGTGATTGGCATATAAATGCCTAGTTTTTTGGCTTGCTCTTCTACCTGAGCAATGGTATTGACCCCTTCGGCGGTTTGTCCGAGCTTTTTAATGGCGTTATCTAGCGTGATGCCCTTACCAAGCATATTGCCGATTTGATAATTGCGACTTAGGGTAGAATTACAAGTGGCATACAAGTCGCCCACACCCGACAAACCTAAGAACGTCAAGGGGTTTGCCCCCACCGCCACGCCAAATCGGCTCATCTCCGCCAACGCCCGAGTCAGTAGCATGGCTTTGGTGTTCTCGCCCACGCCATAGGCATTTGCCATACCCATTGCCACCGCATAGATGTTTTTTAAGGCTCCGCCTAACTCCACACCCTTGACATCATCGGACGCAAACACCCGAAAAAACGCACTGTGCAGTGCTGTCTGTACCGCCACTCTAAGTGGCTCGGACGGACTGGCAATCACACTGGCGGACGGCATATTATTCATGATTTCAAGAGCAAGATTGGGCCCGCTCATTACGCCAAAACTCACCTGTGGCAACTCGTCCTTGATGATGTCGCTCATCAGGGCAAACGTGCCTTTTTCTATGCCCTTGGTCAAAGACACCACCGCTTGATGTGTGATGTGTGGACGGATATTTTGCAAGGTCTCACGCACCGCCGAGCTTGGCACCGCCACAAAGATAATGTCTTTGTTTTTGACTGATTCTGCCAAATCATGACTAAACGCCAAACGACTATCTAGTACATGATTGGGTAGGTATTTTTTGTTAATACGGGTTTTTTGTAGGGCTTTGACCGTCTTTTTATCACGCACCCACAGGGTCGTCTCACAGCCGTTTTTGGCGGATAGATTTGCCATTGCCGTGCCAAAACTGCCCCCACCGAGTACCACGATACGCAGGGGCGCATCCATGTTCTTATCCACATGAACGCCAAATGTGTCGGGGTCTGGCTCTTTTTTGCGTTTTTTGGCAAGATGAGCAAGGTTTGCCAAAATTCCGCCTTCGGCTTCGGATTTTTCGAACAGATGACGGGCTTCTTCTAGGCCTTGATTGATGCTTTGGCTTGCCACATCGACAATTTTTTTAACTTTGGGGTTATCTTTTGGCAATTTCATGGGCTTGTCCTTTTTTAAATTTTCATTGATAAGTTATTATACCACTCTCAACTTTATTCATACTTACCGAACCTAAAATTTGATACGGCTTTGTACGGGCGAATTGCAATTCGCCCCTACGGTCAATGATAAATTTTGTATCATTTTTAAAGTTCTTTTGGTATATCACTGTTTTATCAAGGGCGAATAAATTACCCCTACCATTCAAAAACAATCAAAAATCGTTGAGATTGGGCAATCTATTGATAAAAATAAACAAATTCTGCCAAATCCACCGCTTCACGCTCAGGCATGACAATATCACTTGACCCAACATAAATAAATCCGCACACGGTGTTATCATCGCTAACCCCAAAATGGGCTTTGACGGCAGGCTCATTGCACAAATCGCCCGTACGCCATACCGTGCGATAGCCCATGCTTTGCAGTGCCAACAGCAGGTTTTGCACCACCGCCCCCACGCACAGAAGTTGCTCAAACTCTGGTACTTTTGGGTGTGATTTATAATCGGTTGCCACCGTGATAATCATCGGAGCTCGTTTTGGCATATTGATGAGCTTGGTGCGTGCGGTGTCGTCTAGACTCTCACCGTCCGTCTGGGCTTTGGCAAGCCCTGCTTGGAGCAGTACTTGTCCAAACTCATCAAGAGCCTTACCCACCATAACGCCAAACCGATAAGGGCGTAACACCTTATGGTCGGGGGCAGTCATCGCACACAAAAAGGCGGTGTTTAGCTCATCATGGCTTGGCATGGGTAGGGAGAGTTTGCCAATGCTACGGCGAGCATGGATAAGGGAGATTAGGTCGTTCATGGTTTTTCTCGTTTGATTTTTACTTTTAATCAGTTTGCAATATTATAGGTAGGGGCAAATTATAATTCGTCTAAAAAGCAAGGCAGTTTTCTAACATTGGATTTGCCGAACTAGGTTTTCCGTTCGCCCTGAGCTTGTCGAAGGGTGGCGGAAAACCGTTATGGTTCGACAAGCTCACCACGAACGGTTTTCTTTTGCCCTGTAAACACCCCTATTCTACCCTATGTTCTTCTGACAAATATTCCTCAGACTGCATTTCTAGCAGGCGTGAACGTGTCCGCTCAATCTCAAAGGCGAGTTTTTCGCCTTGATACAACTCCAAAATAGACTGCTCAGCACGCACGAGCAATTTGACACGGCGGTCATAAAACTCGTCCACCAAATAAATAAACCGTCTGGTCGGGTCCATAAATGTATCCGTCAAGGCAGGGACATTATCCACCATGACCGTATCAAAATCACTGGCAATCTCAATAAAATCGGACGCTGAACGGGGTTGCATACACAAATCCCTAAAACTTGCCAAAAGCATGGTCTCGGTACGCTTAATGATAGCAATCTCACGCCCACCGATGACAATGGGGTCGGTTACTACCTTTTGTCCGCCTGCCAGCGTATCAAACCGCTCGGACAGCCAGTCTTTGGTGTCGTCCGTTAGGGGCGATGAGTAAAGTTTGGCTTGCTTTAACAATCTTAGCCGATAATCCACGCCTGCGTCAATATTCATCACGGTCGTGTGCTTTTCAACCTGCTCAATGGCGGGCAAAAAGCGGTCTCTGTGAATGCCGTTTTTATAAAGCCCAGACGGCTCAATGTTGGACGTCGCCACAAGCGTAATGCCACGCTCAAAGAGCATACTAAACAAATCGCCCAAAATCATGGCGTCCGACACGTTGGAGACAAAAAATTCATCAAAACAAATGACAACCGCTTCGCTATGTATAATGTCCGCCACTTTTTGTAGGGGATTGACTTGCCCTTGCAATTTGACAAGCTCGGACTGTACTCGCTTCATAAAATGATGAAAATGCAGTCGCATTTTTCGCTCTATCGGCAAGCTGTCATAAAACATATCCATAAGCCACGTCTTGCCACGTCCGACACCGCCCCACATATACAAGCCTTTAGGGGGCGTAGGTTTGGCTTTGAACAGACTGGCAAAAAAGCCTTGATTGGTGTTTTGGCTTGCCATGATTTCATGGTGCAGTTTGTCAAGATAGGCAACTGCCTTAGCTTGCACGTCATCATGGCTAAAATTACCTGTGGCTAGGGCTTCATCATAGCGTTTTTGGGGGGATAAATTGGTCATTATTTTTCCTTAATTTAAGCTCGTTTTGTGAATGTTTTTTGGCAACCAAATAAGAATGTATGATTTTATAAACGGTCAAAAATAACAACAAACACGTACACACGATTATCATAAATACCGAATGCCAATGGCTTGGCACGCCACGTTGTAACTCTGTTTTAAATAAATTGATGTGCGGTTTGTCTTTTAAATAATACACTTCAACTGTATCGCCCAACGGCTTGCCACAAAACATTCCAACAGATTTAATATAACTTTTACCATTTACATCAAAACGATAAAATCTTTTAGCGTTTTTTCCGCAATGTTCACGGTAGGACGTGGCTAATATCAACACGCCATTGTCTTTTAATAACTCGTGTTTCTTTATGGTTTTTTGCTGATTGTGGTAAGCAATCCCACAAAGCACGGCAATTATCAAACCCGTAACCAAAACCACCACCCAAAATAATGCTTTATTGCTTGTTATTAAAGCAAACACTTCGCCGAGACTGACTTTGTTTGGGTCTTGTGATTTTGACATGGTTTATTTTTCAATCAATTCTTTTAACTCGCCAAGTCGCCCATGAAAAAAGTGGCTCGCCCCTGTCATCACTTTACGGCGTATGCCAAACTCATCGGCAAAATCCGCCATACTGCTTGGGCGGACAAATTCATCTTGGTCGCCATAAATCATGAGCGTATCGGTCGGTAGTGTTAGCCCTGTTGGGTCGTTTTTTTCAATGGACGGGGCGATGAGCGTGAGTTTTTGTAGATTCACATCTGTATCCGTCAACACCTTATCCGCCACACGGCACGCAATAAATCCCCCAAAAGAAAATCCTGCCAGCCACAGTGTCTTGGCATTCGTCTGCTTCAACGCCCAATCAAGCACGCATAGGCTGTCCAAATACTCGCCATTACCATACTCAATCTCACCGCTTGACTGCCCCACGCCCCGATAATTAAACCGCACGGTATCCATGCTAGCTTCTTTGCAAAAGCGGTATAGGGTCGTAACCACTTTGTTATTCATCGTCCCGCCTGCTTTGGGGTTGGGGTGTAATATCAAAGCCAGCGTGTCCGAGTTCGCCCAATGTGCGTCCACTTCAAGCACCGCACTGTCGCCCATGTGCGGGGCGGGGATTAGGGTTGTGGGTTTTAAGTTTTTCATGTTTTTAAAAGTATAAAATGAGCCATTATAGCATAAAATCAGGCTTATACAGGTGTTTTGTGGCAGGTTTTTATGATGAGATTTTTGAATTTCTTTGTAAAATAGGGGTAAATAATTAGGATTATGTTAAATAAATTTTTAAAATAAAAAGGGAAATTTGCCAATCAAGATGATTTTAAAAAATTGGCGTGTCAAACGTGTCAAATATGGGGTAAATTGCCATTTACCCCAATAAATACACCAATTATAATGACTGCCTTTGTGTTATCACACCCCAAACCTTGCCCAAATCGGTGCATGGTCAGACGGCTTTTCTAGCCCACGAATGTCATAGCTGATTCCTGCATCCACGCAGTCTTGGATAAGTCTGTCTGTACACAGAATATGGTCAATCCGCAAACCCCGTTTTGGCGTGTCATCAAAGCCTTTTGAGCGGTAATCAAACCAACTAAACTCGTCTGCACTGTCAGGCTTAAACTTACGGTAAGTGTCGTGCAAATCACGACTCATTAAGGCATCATACCACTCACGCTCTTCGGGCAAAAACGAACAAGTGCCATTTTTTAGCCAGCGTTTGGCGTTTGGCTCGCCAATGCCCACATCGTTGTCATGGGGCGAGATGTTCATATCGCCCATGATGACAAGCTCACGCCCCTGCCCTTTTAGCTCGTCAATGTAGCGGTTTAGGTCGGCATAAAAAGCACGTTTCATGGGGAATTTGGTCTCATGTTCACGGTTTTCGCCTTGGGGAAAATAGCCGTTGATAACATCAATCTCACGCCCATTGACATCAAATCGGGCATGAATGAGCCGTCTTTGAGCATCCACATCAGCAAAGGGAAAGCCCTTTTGCACAAAAATCGGCTCAAATTTGGACAAAATCGCCACACCATAATGCGACTTTTGCCCAAAAAATTCCACATGATAACCAAGGCTCTCCACGTCTTTTAGGGGAAAGGCATCATCATGGACTTTGGTTTCTTGCAAACCAATAACATCCGCCCCAAGCGTATCACGCACGGCAACGAGTTGGTGTAATCTGGCACGTAGCCCATTAATGTTAAAACTGACAAATGTGGTCATTGAAGCGGTCATTTACAATGGCTCTTAAAAAATAATGACATATGATGGGGGCAAATACTCAAATACAAAGGGTACGGCTTAAATAAATGACACAGTCAAGTGCATTCAGACCAAATTTGGCTCAATATATAACTGTTTGTATAAAAATACAAATAATTTATCATAAAAAATTATGAAATAATAAGATATAATATGTTAATATTCAAAAACTTTATTTTCTACTTTATGTTTACTTTGGGGTAATTATGGCAATTGGCATTAACTGGAAAGCCTTTGGGCCAGGTATTTTGATTGCATCTGCCGCCATTGGTGGTTCACACTTGATCGCATCAACACAGGCGGGGGCGTTATATGGTTGGCAACTTGCCATCATCATTTTATTGGCAAACTTTTTTAAATACCCTTTTTTTCGCTTTGCCACCGACTACGCTTATGAAACGGGTGAGAGTCTCATTGCAGGCTACGCCAAAAAGTCTAAATTTTATCTTTGGGCATTTTTCATTCTATCCATGATATCAGGCATGATCAGTACAGGGGCTGTGGTACTGCTGACAGCGGTGATTTTAAGTTATATGCTCCCCTTTGAACTCTCCACAGTTGTACTGTCGGCGGTGATGGTGGTGGCATCTTGGGCATTGCTTATCTTTGGGCATTTTCGGATGCTTGATAATGTGACCAAATGGATCATTATTTTGCTGACCGTTACGACCATCTTGGCGGTCATCATCGCAGGGGCAAAAGCACCACCACCTGCCCATGACTTTGTGGCAGTATCACCGTTTAACATGGCAGGACTTTCCTTCATCATCGCCTTGATGGGCTGGATGCCAACACCGTTAGAATTCTCCGTCATCTCATCGGTATGGACCGCCAAAAAAATTCGTGATGACCATCCAACACATGAACAAGGCTTGCTTGACTTTAATGTCGGCTATCTTAGCTCTGCCATTTTGGCGTTATTTTTCTTGGCTTTGGGAGTGTTTGTCCAATATGGCACAGGACAAGAAATTGCCATGCAAGGCGGTGCCTACATCGGACAGCTCATCAATATGTACACCAACACCATTGGCGAATGGTCAAGAGGTTTGGTGACATTCATCGCCTTTTTGTGTATGTTTGGCACCATAATCACGTGTGTGGATGGCTATGGGCGTGCCAATGCCGAATGTTTTGCACTCATCAGCGGACACAAATCAACAGGCAAAATCACGTCATTTTGGACGACGATTACCGCCATCACAGGTTTTGGGCTCATTACATTTTTTATGGGGCAGATGGCAACCTTGCTCAAATTTGCGATGATTTCAGCCTTTGTTACTGCACCGATTTTTGCCTATTTAAACTACTCACTCATCAAAAGCCGTGGCAAGAAACTCTCGCCTTTGATGAATATCTATGCCATCTGTGGCATTGTGTTTTTGGCAGGGTTTACCGTATTGTTTTTATTACAATTTTTTCAAATTATCGGCTAGGATGCTTAAACTGATTTTTAAGACAATCATCAAAAAACCAGTCGCCTGACTGGTTTTTGTTTGGTCAATGTTAAAGTTAAGACAAATTAGAGGCTTGTACCAAAAGCTGGGTATACTCATGTTGTGGCTCTTCAAAAATCTGTCTTGCCGTACCCATCTCCACCACCATGCCCTCACTCATCACAATCACGCGGTCAGAGAGTGCTTTGACCACCGATAAATCATGGCTGATAAAAATATAGCTTAGTCCATATTTTTTTTGTAGGTCATTTAAAAGATTGACTACCATGATTTGGGTAGAGCGATCAAGGGCAGATGTCGGTTCATCAAGCAAAACAAATTTTGGTTCTAAAATAATCGCTCGGGCGATGGCGATACGCTGACGCTGACCCCCTGAGAACTCATGCGGATAGCGGTTTATCATGGTGGGCGATAGATTGACTTCTTTTAAGATCTTAACCACCTTTTGCCGACGTTCTTCTTTGCTCATCTGCGGAAAATGTACAGTAAGCCCCTCTTCTATAATCTCACGCACGGTCAGACGAGGCGACAATGAGTTAAAGGGGTCTTGAAAGACGATTTGCATATCACGACGCAATGCTTGGCGTTTATCGCCCTTTGTGTCAATGATTTTTTCACCATTAAAACGAATATCGCCCACAGACGGTACAATCTGCATGATGGCACGTCCCAATGTGGATTTTCCCGAACCTGACTCACCGACAATGCCCAATGTCTCGCCTTTTTTTAGGTCAAGTGTGATGCCCTTGACTGCATTAAAGGTTTTGGTAGGCTTGCCAAAGAAGTTGCGTGCGATGACATAATCCACCTTAATGTCCTCTGCTGTGATGAGCTTTGGGGCGGATTCATCAAGGATGGGTTTGTGATTGTTGGGAATGGGGGTCAACAGCTCAACAGTATAAGGATGTTGTGGATTATCAAAGACCTCTTGGGTCGTGCCACGTTCAATAATCACGCCATACTGCATGACACACACTTGATCGCTGTACTTTTTGACCAATCGCAAATCATGAGAGATTAAAATAATCGCCATGCCCAAATCACGCTGCAATTCTAGCATCAAATCCAAAATTTCCGCCTGCGTGGTCACATCAAGTGCCGTCGTCGGCTCATCAGCGATAAGCAGGTCGGGCTTATTGATAATCGCCATTGCAATCATGATGCGTTGGAGCTGACCGCCTGAGAACTCATGCGGATATGCCGTCATTTTTTTGTCGGCATTGGGAATTTTGACCTTTTGTAAGGTGTCAAGTGCCAGTTTGGTCGCTTCGGACTTGCTCACGCTCGGGTTGTGAATGCTGACCGCTTCTGCCACTTGTTTGCCGATGGGGACAAATGGGTTAAGAGACGTCATCGGCTCTTGGAAAATCATGGCAATCTTATCGCCACGGATGGCACGCATCTCACGCTCCGATAAGCTAAGTAGCTCTTTGCCATCAAACAGTACTGATGAGTCTTTACCAAAACTGGCGATGTTTTTTGGCAAAAGTTGCATAATCGCCATTGACGTGACCGACTTGCCCGAACCTGACTCACCGACGATGGCAAGTGTCTGTCCTTTTTCTACGGCAAATGATGAGTCCTTGACCGCATGGACAAGCTCTTCATCGGTTTTTAAAAATACGTCCAAATTTTTTACTTGTAATAATGTCATATCATCTATCCTTTGGGTCTAGGGCATCACGCAAGCCATCGCCGATAAAGTTAAAACAAAACAGTGTAACCACCAAAAAGGTAGATGGCACAAGCAGTTGCCAAGGAGCGACTTGCATGGTCTGAGCCCCTTCTTGGAGCAGTGCCCCCCAACTGGTTCTCGGCTCTTGTACGCCCAGCCCCAAAAAGCTCAAAAATGACTCAAACAAAATCATACCTGGTACGATAAGAGACGCATAAATCACGACCACGCCCAGCACGTTTGGCACGATATGACGGGTCACGATTTGCCAGTTATTCACGCCTGTGACTCGGGCAGCTTCAATAAATTCCTTATTTTTTAGGCTCAATGTCTGACCACGCACGATACGAGCCACGTCAAGCCATGATACCAGACCGATTGCCACAAAAATCAAAATGATATTACGCCCAAATAGGGTTACCAATAAAATCACAAAAAACATAAAAGGAAAGGCACTTAGGATTTCTAAAAATCGCATCATGACCATGTCCACTTTACCGCCCAAAAAGCCAGAGACAGCACCATAGACCGTTCCCACCAGCACCGCCACCAATGCACCAGCAATCCCCACCATGAGTGAGATTTGCCCGCCAACAGCTGTCCGCACGAGCAGGTCTCGCCCTAAGGTATCCGTACCAAAATAGTGCTTGGTTTCCATAGACGGGGCGATACCCATGTTACTCCAATCTGTGTCAGCATAGCCAAATGGCGACAGCATGGGGGCGACAATCACAAATGCCGTGATAAGAAGCAACACCACACCACTTGCCATGGCGGCTTTGTTACGGCGAAAACGTCGCCATGCATCTTGCCATAGACTTCGTCCTTTCACCACAGGCTCTATGGCTTGCACTGTTTCGCTTGCATTCATAGACATACGCATTCCTTTTTAGTATTTAATTTTCGGGTCAATCACCGCATACAAAATATCAACAATCGCATTAAATAGGATTGTCAATACCCCCACCAAAATCGTCAAACTCAGCACAAGGCTATAATCACGGTTTAACGCACCGTTCACAAACAGCTGACCGATACCAGGCAGACCAAAAATCGTCTCAATCACGATAGAGCCTGTGACAATCCCCACAAAAGCAGGCCCCAAATACGAGATGATGGGCAACATGGCAGGACGTAAGGCATGTTTAAAGACGATGTGCGACAAGGGCAAGCCTTTTGCCTTGGCGGTGCGGATATAGGGGCTATTCATCACTTCAATCATCGACCCCCTTGTGATACGAGCGATACTTGCCACATAGCCTATCGCCAATGCTGTCACAGGTAGCACTAGATTCATGAATGCCCCACCATTCCAGCCCCCTGCTGGAAACCATTTTAAAATGACCGCAAAAATCAGCACAAGTAGCGGTGCTTTGACAAAGCTTGGCATGACCACGCCCGTCATCGCCAGCGTCATCAACACATAATCAAGCCAGCTGTTTTGTTTTAGGGCGGCGATGACCCCAAGACCAATCCCCAACACCACCGCAATGACAAAAGCATAAAAGCCAATCTCCACCGACACAGGTAGAGCTTGGGCAAGCAATTCATTGATGGTATGGTCTTTATATTTAAAAGATGGCCCAAAGTCCCCTTGGGCAAGTTGTTTTAGATAATTGACAAATTGAAGCCACATCGGGTCATTTAAATGATATTTTGCCTCGATGTTGGCAAGTACCGCAGGGGGCAGATTACGCTCGCCCGTAAAAGGACTGCCAGGGGCAAGTCGCATCATAAAAAATGAAATGGTAATCAAAAAGAGCATGGTTGGAATGGCTTCTAACACACGCTTAAAAATGAGTTTAAACATAAGCTCTCTCTTATTATTTGCAAATCCATGGCAAACACAAAGGCAGATAACACCTCAAAATACTGGCAATCATCTAGGGCGTATCGAGTATTGCTTGATATTAGAGCATGCCCGCCCCAATCATTTTTTTTGCACAGAAATTTTCTTGCAAACATCAAATCCTGATACACCCTATTGCAATCCACAAAAAACACAACAAACAGCAGGTTTATTCTGCATCACGGCTAAATGCCCAATCCTTGATTTGCCAGTTACTGCTCGGGTCATTTAATGATTCTGCTTGCAGATAAGGCTTTTGTAGACGCACCGACACGGCAGTATAAATAGGTAAAATGGCAGCTTCTTTGTCAAGCAGTTGCTCCGCTTGATGGTATCTTTCCATGCGGTCATTATCATTTAGGCTGGCACTCAAAGTTGAGTCAAGTAAACGATCAAATGTCTCACTGGCATATTTGCCCGAGTTGTTACTGTTGTCCGAACGCAACACATTTAAAAAGGATGATGGCTCGTTATAATCAGCACACCATCCTGCAAATGCTGTATCAAACTTACCTTGACGGCGAGTATCCAACATGGTTTTCCATTCTTGGTTGATGATGGAGACATTGACACTACCGCCGAACGATTCGTTGAGCATGGACGCCGCTGCTGTGGCAATACGCTTACCGGCTTCGCTGGTGCTGTACAGCAACTCAAATTTGAGTGGGTTGCCCGATGAGTAGCCAGCATCCGCCATCAGCTGTTTGGCATGCTCAATGCGTGCCGACCTATCCATCGCCATCCAGTCATGACTGACTTCGCCCATGTTATAGATGGCAGGCGGGGTAAACTGATAGGTTGCCCTCTCGCCACGACCCAACACTTTTTCGGCAATCGTCTCACGGTCTAATGCCATAGAGATGGCTTGACGAGCTTTAACATCATTAAATGGTGCTTTGGCGTGATTGTATTCTAGATAAAAGGTACACAGCTTTGGCGATGAATGCACTTCATCTGGCAGCTCATTTTTGATGCTGGTTAGATGCTCCGATGGAATGGCAGCAATCTCAACCTCACCTGCCTTATAACGATTGACCTCTGTGGATGCTGATGTAATGGGCAAAAAAGTTGCCTTATTGATATTGCCCGCCACTTCCCCAAAATAAGCAGGGTTTCGCTCTATTTTGATATGACTGTTAACCACCCAATCGGTCAATTTATACGCACCACTGACCACGATATTGGCAGGGTCAAGCCATTTGTCGCCATGGGTCTCAATGGCATGTTTTGGCACAGCATACGCCACAGGCAATACCAACAAGTCAGGCAAATAAGGTACGGTATAGGTCAGGGTAATTTCAAGTGTCTTATCATCAACGGCTCTGACACCGAGCGTCTCCACGCCTGCCCTACCATCAGATATTTGTTTGGCATTGACGACTTTGGCATCCACCAAATAGCTAGAATATGGTGATGCGGCATTTGGATCGGTCAGACGTCTAAAACTATATACAAAGTCCTGAGCGGTGATCGGTGTATCATCTGACCATTTGGCATCACGGATTTTAAATGTCCACACTTTACCATCGGCACTGTCCCATTCACTTGCCAATGCTGGTATGGTCGCTCCTTTTTCATCAGCACTGACCAATCCGACAAACATTTGGCGGATAATAGCAAATGAACTTGAATCTGATGCCTTATGCAAATCCAATGATTCAGGCTCTGATCCATTAGGAATGGTTATCTCATCTTTGGTTGTTGTCGCCAAAGATGGTGCAGACTGTTGGTTATCACTCCCACAACCTGACAGAGCAAGAACTCCAAATAACGTGAGTACGGCAAAACTTAGTGTTGATAATTTCATCTTACTTCTCCATGATGATGAACGGATGACAAATCTTGGCAGATGTCATCTAACTTAATATGTTTGTGTTAATCTGACTGATGACATGTTGCTGATTTTATTAATGGCATGATGGTCAAAAATCATAAACAGCAAACACAAATCACCAACAGGCGATTTGTGCTGTCATGACATGATTAGTGTTTGGCGATTTTCCAGTCTTTGACTTGCCATGTATTTTGTGGGTCGTTGCTTGAATAGCCCAGAACATATGGTTTTACCAAACGAGGTGATACATAGTGATAGACAAAGATGGTCGCGCTGTC
Organism: Moraxella sp. K127; assembly: GCF_015223095.1. Taxonomy (NCBI): domain Bacteria; kingdom Pseudomonadati; phylum Pseudomonadota; class Gammaproteobacteria; order Moraxellales; family Moraxellaceae; genus Moraxella; species Moraxella sp. K127. Next base: position 20,090 of record NZ_JADFBZ010000015.1, read on the forward strand.
CTTGTCCAGCACCGCCTCAGCTTGGTGATATAACTGGGCACGTTGTTCTGCTGTTACATCTCCCCCCAAAGTACCATTCATCAGACGGTCAAACTCCGGGCTGTTATATTTGCCATAGTTGTTAGAATCGGTTGAGACGAATGTATTTAGGAACGTTGATGCTTCGTTATAGTCAGCACACCAGCCCCCACGAGAGACTTGATGTTTTTGAGTACGCCGAGTTTCAAGATAAGTTTTCCACTCTTGGTTGTTAAGACTTACCTCAACAAAGCCCAAAGAATCCTTCCAAAACGATGCCGCTGCCACTGCCAGCTTTTTGTGTGACTCTGAGGTGTTATACAGCAGTTCAAATTTTAAAGGGTTAGATTCGTTAAAACCTGCTTCATTAAGTAGCTTTTTAGCCTCCTCTATGCGTTTGGCTTTATCCCATGCCCTCCAATCAGGTTCATAATCTATCATGCCTGCGATGGCGTTTGGCGTGTATTGATAAGCCACCGTCTGACCTTGTGCCAAGATATTGTCCGTGATGATGTCACGGTCTAGTGCCAATGACAACGCCTTACGCACACGTACGTCATCAAACGGGGCTTTGGTGTGGTTAAACTCATAATAATAAGTACATAACTTCGGCTGAACCTTGACCTGCTCGCCCAGCTCGGATTGGAGCTGTTTAAACTGCTCTGACGGCAAAGAATCTGCCGTGACGTCCACCTCGCCTGCCTTATAGCGAGTCACGTCGGTAACCTCCGATGGGATAGCCAGTAGCGTGACAGTATCGATGGTAGTCTTGGCATCGTCATAATAACTGGCATTACGCTCTAACACAATACGCTCATTAACCTGCCAGTCTTTTAGGTTGTAGGCACCATTAACGACATAGTTGCCTACCGCTGTCCATTTGTCGCCATGTTGTTCTACCGCTCTTTGATTGACTGGTTTGACAGATGTATGGATGAGCGTGTCAGGCAAATAAGGCACAGGCTCAGACAAGGTGATTTCAAGCGTTTTGTCATCAATGGCTTTGACACCCAGCGTATCAGGATTTGCCTTGCCATCCACGATGTCCTGAGCATTGACCACTTTGACCGCCGCCAAATAAGTAGCATAAGGCGATGCTGTTTCAGGATTTACCAGACGCTGAAAACTATACACAAAATCCTGAGCCGTCACAGGGTCGCCATTTGACCATTTGGCATCACGGATTTTAAACACCCACACTTTATTATCATCACTCTCCCATGATTCTGCCATGCCTGCCACGGTATTGCCGTCTGCATCCGTTGATGTCAGACCAACCAATAGCTGGCGGATGATATTAGACTCTGGCACGCCTGATACTTTGTGCGGGTCTAGCGACTCAGGCTCGGCGGCGTTGTTAATGGTCACCTCTTGTGTATCGGCAAGTTCGCCTGTCACAACTGATGCACTGCCTGATGCGTTGGTATTTGACTCGTTGTCGCCACAGCCAAATAAGGCAAGACTAAGCGAAACGAGCAAGGCTGATGGTGCAAATTTTGCATTCATGGGGATGTCCTTATGTCAGAAAAATGAATTGACTTTTGTAATCTGGGTCATGACACGCCACCGTTCATCCTTTTGCTAAGCCCTATCCATTTGTCAAGGTTTTATAAAGCAAAACCTTTTAAAAATCATTTTTAAAACAACAAATAACATGGCTCTTAAAAACAGAGAATCATTCTCATATTTACGGCAAATATAAAAGGTAGGCATGCCCCACGCCCAAATGACAACTAAATATAATCGTTTTACAACCCCAAAGTCAAGAATTTTTTAAAGATTATGACAAAATAATGACAACAAAAAACCACTTATTGTAAAAATAAGTGGTTTTTGTGTTAAAAAATATCACGCATCAAATGGGTCTCTTAGCACAATCGTTTCTGCTCTGTCCGCCCCTGTTGAGATGATATCCACAGGACAGCCCACAAGCTCTTCGATGCGCTTGATGTACGTTTTGGCGTTGTCTGGCAAATCATCAAACTTGGTGATACCGATTGTGGACTCCGTCCAGCCTTGCAAGGTCTCATACACAGGCGTTACTTTGGCATAATACTCAGCATCATACGCCCCCTTAATCTCGCCTTCTGGCAAGGTATAGTCCGTGGCGATTTTAATCTCGCTAAGACCGTCTAGCACGTCAAGCTTGGTTAGGCAAATACCGCTCATGGAGTTTAGCACGACCGCACGTCTAAGTGCCACCGCATCAAACCAACCGCAACGTCTGGCACGCCCTGTTGTCGCTCCAAACTCATGTCCCACCGTTCCTAGATGCTCGCCCACATCATCAAACAGCTCTGTCGGGAAAGGTCCTGAGCCGACACGGGTGGTATAGGCTTTGGTGATGCCAAGCACATAATCAAAATACAAAGGACCTAGACCTGTGCCTGTTGCCACGCCCCCTGCGGTGGTGTTTGAACTGGTTACAAAAGGATAAGTCCCGTGGTCAATGTCAAGCAAGGTACCTTGAGCCCCTTCAAACATCAAATTCTCGCCTGCCTGACGGCGTGTTTCTAGCTCGTCTGTTACGTCCACCACCAAGTCTTTTAGCTCGCTTGCCCATTCTTGGCATAGAGCAAGGGTGGCATCATAATCAATCGCTTCGGCTTTATAGTACTGGGTTAAAGCAAAGTTATGATATTCTAAGATATTTGCCAATTTGTCCGCCAAATCACTACGGAACAAATCCGCCACACGCAAGCCACGGCGAGCCACTTTATCTTCATAGGCAGGACCGATACCACGACCTGTTGTGCCGATTTTGCCGTTGCCACGCTTTAATTCACGGGCTTGGTCAAGGGCGGTGTGATAAGGCATGATGAGCGGGCAGGCAGGCGAGATACGAAGTCTTTCACGCACAGGCACGCCTTTTTCGGATAAGCCTTTCATCTCTTTTAGTAGAGCATCGGGGGCTAGTACCACGCCATTGCCGATAAAGCAGGTTACGCCTTCACGCAAAATCCCCGATGGAATAAGATGCAACACCGTCTTTTCGCCACCAACAACAAGCGTATGCCCTGCATTGTGTCCGCCTTGATAGCGTGCCACGGCAGTTGCTTTTTCGGTCAATAAATCCACGATTTTGCCTTTGCCTTCATCGCCCCACTGACTGCCAAGCACGACAACATTTTTACCCATGTCTTTCACCTTAATTTAAGTTAAACCAATGCCAAATTTTGGCGTTTTTCCTATCTAGTTTAACACACAATCAAGGGGGAAAACTAGCTTAAATTGAACAAATTTTGAAAATTTATCAAATCAATTTAAATTGATAAAAACTTGCAAAATTTTGCCAAAGCCCTTAAAATTTTTACCAAAATCATGTTACAATATCCTGTTAAAATTCATAATTAAAAAAAGGCGAATCCATGTTTCAGTTACACCCCACGCTTGCCAAAGACACATTTTTGGTTGGCGACTTACCGCTGTGTACCGTGCGTTTGATGAATGACTGTCAATTTCCTTGGCTGATTTTGGTGCCACGTGTCTCAAACATCAAAGAAATCTACGAGCTGTCTGACGCTGACCAAGTGCAATTTTTGCGCGAATCAAGCTGGGTATCTAGCCAAATGGCGAAAATCTTTGGGGCGGACAAAATGAACGTCGCCGCCCTTGGCAATCAAGTGCCACAACTACACTTTCATCATGTCGTCCGCTATCAAAATGACGCTCGCTGGCCTAACCCTGTTTGGGGTTGCCCTGCCATCGCCTACACCCCCGAAGTCTTGCAACACATGAAACAGACTCTGATGATGGCACTCCGTGGGCATCATGAAATGCCCTTTGACTGGAAATTCAACATTTAAGCTGTTGATTTTCCAAATTATACCCCATTCTCAACTTTATATCAGTGATTGATTTATTAAGGGCAAATTGCAATTCGCCCCTACGACCAAAAAATAATTATTGAAAAATCAACAAGTTACTATTTTAAGTTGAGAATGAAGTAAATTATATTGGCAGTTAGCACCAAAACGAAAAATCCGTCATTATGCCCAATGACGGATTTTTGTGGTCTTTAAAGATGATTTAATCGCTTGTCTTATCAATCACTTGTCTTGTTCAAGTGCCAAATTAATCGTGCCATCTTGATTATTTTCGCTTGTCTTTTGCTCATCTTGTGCCAATTTATCTTTGGCAAGGCTGTCTTTGGCTAGCATCACATCGCCAGCCTTATCTTGTTTGGTGTTTTTGGCATCTTTGTCCACAGGTTTTACTTGCACTTTTACCAAACCAACCGACAACGGAGCAAGCTGTTTAAAGGCGTTTTTGGTTAGGTCAATACGCCCTGCTTTACCAATGCGGTCATTGACTTTACAAGTGATGGATTTGCCCGTTTTGGCATTGGTAACTTCCACATACGTCCCAAGTTTGTAGCGGTTGGATGCACAGGTCATGCCATTATTGCTAAATACTTCGCCATTGGCAGTTTTGCGACCATTAAATTTATCAGCATAATAAGACGCCGTGGTTGAGTGGGCAGATGCCTGCATGCCGATTAGAGCGGTCAAGGTTAAGGTAGTGATGTTAAATAAACGCATGATTACTCTCTTGGTTGATGGTATTATGGATAAAATGAATAAAACACGCCTGCCATTGATGATGTTTTTATTAGGGCGTGCCTACCATTGATAACATTTTATAAAATAAGATGAAAATTTGACACGCCCCAAAACAAACAAATCCATTAACTGTCAATGCTACAAAAGTCAATGTCTACAAAAATAGTTTGGCAAGCAAAGGCTGACTATTATAACAAATTTATGGGCTTATCTTGTTAAGCGATTGCTATTTTTTGTAAAAACAACACCGATATGCAAACCAAAGAAGCAACATACAGCCTAAAACTTAGCACAAATCAAGATTGAGACAAAGCCATCCCATGCTTTTATTTTTTAAAATACAAATCAAAATACAATATATCCCAAATTAAACTCATCACATGTTCATTTTTTGTGAAAAAACTGTCTAAATATAAGGCAAAATCAACGCTTTATTACTTTTTATTACATTTTAAAAAGGATGTAGCAATAAAAAAGGTCTACAATAAATTTGCAGGCAATGGCTTATCTACTCATTTTGTCTTTGCCTTGCTAAATCATTTTATCACAAACACCCAAAGGATGTCCCATGAAAAAAATCATCGCACTATCATCTATTATTGCTTTAACACTAACTGGTTGTGCTGGCACTCAGCTTGACAATACTCGTGTTAAAACCGTTGAAGGCGAAGTCAAAGCCGTTAAAGTGGTTAATATTCCAAGTTTTGATATTGAAATCGCCCCACGCAAAGCCACTTGTCAGCTGACCGACACCGCAGGCAATGCCGTTGCCAGCGAATGCCTACAATACCGTCGCACCCACGAGCGTAACTACAATGTACTAAGTGGCAACATCGAAGGATTTACCTTTGAAGAAGGTAACCGTTATGTGCTAAACATCAGCCAAACGGCAGTCAATGACGAAGCTGCGGGCAAAGTTGTTCCTGTATGGAAACTAAACAACATCGTCTCAGTTACTCCTGAAATCATCAACCCTACACAGTAATTAGCGTTTGCCAATTATTGTTTGGTTGTAAAGACTTTGTTTTAAAAGTTAGTTCAACCCATCTTTGGGCGAGCTTACCGTCATAAAATGACTGGTTGGTTCGTCCAATTTTTATTTTTTGGCAAAGGGTGTTATAATTGGCTAAATTTTAAGACAAACGCATCATGACCATTCGCACGCCAAAAGAATTTAACCATGCCCCCAGAAAACGCTTTGGGCAAAACTTTTTACACGACACAAACATCATCCGCCAAATCGTTGATAGCGTTCGCTTATCTCGCACCGATAACTTGCTAGAAATCGGGCCGGGGCTTGGGGCATTGACCGAGCCACTATTGGCAGAAGTGGATGGCATGACAGTCATCGAGCTTGACCGTGATTTGGCAAATGGTCTAAAAATCAACATCGGGGCGAACAGCCATCCTGATTTTACCATCATCAATGACAACGCCATGCACATTGACTATCGCACGCTTGCCGAGCAGGTGGGGCGTGGGGCGTTTCGTGTGGTGGGCAACCTACCCTATAACATCTCCACGCCCATTTTATTTCGCTTGTTAGAATTTAGCGATGTCATCACCGACATGCACTTTATGCTTCAAAAAGAAGTGGTGGATCGCATCACCGCCGAGCCAAACACCAAAGCCTACGGGCGACTGTCTGTCATCATGCAGTATCATTGCACCACTGATTATCTTTTGACCGTGCCAAATGGGGCGTTTAACCCCCCGCCAAAGGTAACGTCTGCCGTGTTTCGCCTAACGCCTTTTAAGGTCAAGCCCTTGCAAGCCCAAGATGAGAAACTCTTTGCCGATGTCGTGCGTGAGACCTTTAACCACAGACGCAAAACTTTGCGAGCAATTTTTAAAAGTGTGAACATGTTGCCGATATTGGACGATGATGATTTTGCCAAGGCGAGCATCAACCCCCAAGCCCGCCCCGAAACGCTGAGTGTGGCAGATTTTGTGCGACTGTCCGATGTGGCTTTTGAAAAATTAAAGCAAACTTGATACAATAAGATAAATTGATATAATAAAACCATATGACAAAAAATTTACAAAAAACTTATCGCCATGAATACGTCATTGGCGACTTGCAGGGCTGTTTTAATGCTTTTAACCGTTTGCTTGTTGCTTTGGATTTTGATGAAACCCAAGACAAGATTTGGCTATGCGGCGACATCGTGGCTCGTGGGGAAAACTCCCTAGACACCCTAAGACAAGTCAAGCGTTTGTCCGACATCGGGGCATTAACCACGGTGCTTGGCAATCATGACATCACGCTCATTGCCACATGGCGGGGCGTTTTACCCATCAAACCCAAGGACAACACCGCACCGATATTTGTCGCTCCCGACTGTGATGAGTTGTTGGACTGGCTACGTCATCAGTCGTTTTTGGTATATCCCAATGACACAACGGTACTGACTCATGCGGGCATACCGCCCCATTGGAAGGTCAAAGATGCCAAAGGTTATGCTAATGAACTAGCACAAGCCTTTGGTGGTGATTTGGATGAGCTTGATAAGCTGTTGCCCAATTTATACAGTAAAGCCACCGAGCCTTGGTCGGATGAGCTGATAGGTCATACTCGCCTGCGACTGATTGCCAACTACTTGACACGCATGCGACTGTGCGACAAACATGGCACGCTTGAATTTTCTTTTAAAGAAAGTCTTGGCGACACCATGCCTTTGGGCTATCGTCCTTGGTTTGATTGGGAAGTGGCACGCAAACGCAAGATTCTGTTCGGGCATTGGGCAGCCCTAGAAGCAAAGATTGCCACCCAACACGTCCGTGCCTTAGATGGGGGCTGTGTGTGGGGCGGTAAACTTGTCGCCTATCGCCTTGCTGATGAGCATATTATTACCGTCAGTGGCTTTGATGCTTGACAACTATTTTACCAGATACTTGATAATGGGAGCAACCATGATTGAATCATCTTATTGTACCAACACCCCATCTCATGCCTTAACTGGGAAAAGTGGATTTTCTAACATGTCATTGGGAGTGGTCATCACGCTGGGACTGGCACTATCTGCCTGTGCCAACAAACCCACCTACCAACAAAATAACGCCCAAACCACCATCACGCCCCCCGTCAGCAGTCCTGCCAGACAAGGTGTACCCCAACGCTATCAAGTCCAACGTGGCGACACCGTCTCAAAAATCGCCGCTCGCTACGGTCTTAATTGGCGTGAAGTCAGTCGCATCAACCGCCTAGACAGCAATCACACCATCCGTGTGGGGCAGTGGCTGACCCTATGGCACACATCAAATCCCGCCCAAGCTGGCACAACCACCACCATCACCCAAACACCCGCCACAGCAACCACGCCTAGGGTCATCACGGTCAAAAATCCCATGGTCGGCAATGTTGGTGTCATGAAATTTGACTATCCTGTGGGCAGAAACAACAAAATCGTTCGTCACTTTGGCGAGATTAGCAACATTAACGGCATTAACACCAAAGCCGAAGGCATGTGGTTTACGGGCAGTAATAACGACATCGTGCGTGCCACTCGCTCAGGCACAGTCGTGCATGCTGACAACACTAACACAGGGGGTATTATCACCATCTCACACTCTGATGGCTTTGTCAGTAGCTATCTGCATGTCAAAGATGTGAGTGTCCGCAAAGGGCAGAACATCGGTGTGGGCGACCTCATCGCCAAAATGAAGCAACAACAAAACGGGGCAACCTTATTAGAATTTCGTATCGCCAAAAATGGCGTGTACATTGACCCTGTGACGGTATTAAAATAATCGGCATGATGGGGCAAATTGCAGTTTGCTCCATGCCAAGGCGTTGTGTTTACTGCATGGCCAGTTGCAAAAGCACCTTATAAACAACGCCAAATAACATCATCAAGGCGTGCTTATCTGGCACACCCTACATGCTACATGCCATAACGCATCAAAACCCACTTGCCAGTTTATCCAACTCATCAGCCAGTTTGGCAGGATTAAATGACGTGCCCAAAACTTTTTGTGGGGCGGATATTCTAAAATCATCGCCATCACGTTCAACGACCCACGCCACAACACCGTGCTCGCCTGCGGTGATTGTTGCCAGCTCATAGGCGTGAATGATGCTGTCGTCATCACTGATTTTTGTGATGCCTTTTTTGGCTTGGAAAAGCGGATGCTTGTGATGGCTTGACATGACAAACACCAACCGCTGTGCCTCACTGGGCAACTCATTTAGCTTAACACTTATTAACTCCTGTGGCATGAGCGTCTCTTCAAAGTGACCTGCCCCTGCCAGCGACCCAACATGACGCACGCTCTCATCAGCACTTCGCACATTGCCATACCAAATCTTGTCCAACACCTGATGTGAGCCATCTAGCATCACGCAGGACAAATCGATGTCCATGTCAAGCGTTGGCGAGCGAAACGGGGTTAGCCCCTTTAGCAGGGGGATTTTTCTGACAAAAGCAAGCACGCCTGTTTTTTCAAATTGACATGCTTCATAATTGACAGACACCGTCAAAGTCCGTCCATACACACCAAGCTCGGTCAAGGTTTTGGGTTCAAAAAAAGTTTTTAAGGACGGGTTGTCCTTGTCTTTGTGTTGGTTAAAATCAGTCATAAACTTATCAATGGGTTAGTTTTTTAGGGCGGTCTCATCAAAGGCATGTTTTAATGCCTGCTCTACGGCGTTAATGCGTTCTTGGCAGACTTTATAAGCATCAATGGACTGCTCTACCACGCTCACTAGGTTGTCAATGTCTAGTGTCTGACTTTGTTCTAGCGAGTCTGCGTTGTGCTTTAAGATGTCGTAGGCTTCTTTAAAAGTCATCAAAGATGGGGTATCACTGGCTTGGGACATGTCATTCTCAGGTAATTTTCTTGGATAATTTTAGACAAATAAAATCCCATTTTACCCAATCACTTCTTATCAAGCAAGTAGATTTTGTCAAGCCCACTGTCTTTATTGTAAGTATTTTTGTTACAAACGGACTTACCAAGAACGGATTTACCAAGTAAGTTGGGTACGATTCATTTTAAAAACAAAACCAACAAACTATTTTCAAACGATTACAATTCTGTTATCATAGCTTAAATTTATGTAAACGTGCCATTTTATCAATATTTGGCATGGTACAGTCAAACACGCCAATACCAACGCACATGACACCACAAGGAACCATCAGTCATGATGTGTTGATATTGGCATTTTTATGCATGCTCACTAATTGACCTTTCAATGACTGATTTTCAAGCGATGACATGTATTTGATGAAAAAGGAAAATCATGACTGACTCTAAAAAACCCCACAACGACGAACACGTCTCCGAGCTTACCTTAGACACCGACTTTATGGGTGACAGTAACGACGAAACGCCATCAGGTGTCATCACCAAAGACGCCATCAAGGGCATGATTATTTTTGCCGTCGCCACCATCGTCTCCATCATATTATATCAAGTCATGCCGTTTGGCACCGACGTCAATAAAGGCTTGGCGATACTTGTCTTTATCGGCACATTATGGCTGACCGAAGCCATTCACGTCACCGCCACTGCCATCTTAGTGCCGATTCTTGCGGTGCTGGTTGGCGTGCCTGAGTTTGACACCAAAAAAGCCTTGGTAAGTTTTGCCGACCCCATCATCTTTGTATTCTTTGGCGGTTTTGCCCTTGCTGCCACGTTGCATGTGCAAAAACTTGACCGCAAAATCGCTTTTGGCTTGGTCAAACTGGCAGGGGGCAAGCTGGGCTTGGCGGTGTTTTACATCTTTTTTGCCACCGCCATTTTGTCCATGTGGATTAGCAACACCGCAACTGCCGCCATGATGTTGCCATTGGCATTGGGACTTTTGGGGCAGATTGACAAAGAAAAAGACCGTTCTACCTTTTTGTTTGTCCTACTAGGTATCGCCTATTGTGCCAGTATCGGCGGATTGGGCACGATGATTGGTTCACCACCAAACGGTATTGCTGCCAAAGCATTGGAGCTTAGTTTTATAGAGTGGATGAAATTTGGTGTACCGATGATGCTTGTCATGCTTCCGATACTGCTTGGGGCGATGTACGTCTTTTTAAAACCCAACCTAAAACAGAATGTGGTCATGACCGATGAGATCATTCCATGGACACCATCACGCATTTTAACCATCGTTGTCTTCGTGGCTACTGCCCTATCATGGATTTTTGGCAAACAACTCGGTGAGATGTTCGCCTTTAAATCCCCCGACACCATCATCGCTCTATCAGCAGCGGTTGCGGTGCTTGCCTGCGGTTTGGTCAGCTGGAAACAAGTGTCTGATAATACCGACTGGGGCGTACTCATGCTCTTTGGTGGCGGTATCGCTCTATCTAATATCATGAAAGACTCGGGTGCCTCTGCCTTGCTTGGCGAGCAAATCGCCAATGCCTTATCGGTTGCACCGATATTTGTAGTTATTTTGGCAATCACTGCATTCATTATCTTCTTGACCGAATTCACCTCAAATACCGCCTCTGCCGCCTTACTTGTGCCACTATTTGCTCCGATTGGCGTACAGCTTGGTCTTCCCCCTGAGGCACTTATCATGGTCATTGGCATCGGCGCTTCTTGTGCGTTTATGTTACCTGTTGCCACACCACCAAATGCCATCGTCATGGGCACAGGATACATCAAACAAAAAGAGATGATGCAAGTTGGTCTTATCCTAAACTTCATATCCATTGCCATCGTTACAATATGGGCTTTTTTCTTTTTAAGATAGTCTCTTGACTTTAATATATCAGTACTTAACCTAAAATGAACATATTCAGATATGTTCATTTTTTTTGAAAATACATTCATTTTTTAAAAAAATAAATATTACAATTCATAAGAAAATATGGTTTAATAGCGTATTTTTTTAATTCTACTGATAAATAACTCACCATAAACCCACTTTTATCAAGCGAGATTTTTATGACCACAATCACTCTAAACACTCCTGATTTTGTTCGCCATCAAGCCATCATTGATTGGGTTGCTAAGATTGCCAAACTGACCAAACCTGCTCGCATTGAGTGGTGTGATGGTTCACAAGAAGAGTATGATCGCCTAATCCAACTCATGATTGATAATGGCACAATGGTCAAACTGAATGAAGAGAAACATCCTGATTCTTATTTGGCATTTTCTGACCCATCAGATGTGGCTCGTGTTGAAGACCGCACTTTTATTTGTAGCGAAAAACAGATTGACGCAGGAGCAACAAATAACTGGAAAGACCCAAATGAGATGCGTGCCATCTTAAATGACAAATTTGACGGTTGCATGGCGGGGCGTACCATGTATGTTGTGCCATTTAGTATGGGCCCTTTGGGCAGCCATATTGCCCACATTGGTATAGAGCTGACCGACAGTCCTTATGTGGTTGTCAGTATGCGTAAAATGGCTCGCATGGGCAAGGCAGTTTACGAGGTGCTGGGCACAGATGGTGAATTTGTTCCGTGTGTGCATTCTGTTGGCAAGCCATTGGCAGATGATGAAAAAGATGTGGCATGGCCATGCAACGATGATAAGTATATTGTTCACTACCCAGAAACTCGTGAAATATGGTCATTTGGTTCAGGCTATGGCGGTAACGCCCTGCTTGGTAAAAAATGCCTAGCCCTACGCATTGCATCTGTCATGGGTCGTGAACAAGGTTGGCTTGCCGAGCACATGCTTATCCTAGGCGTAACGAACCCCGAAGGCAAAAAGCACTATGTGGCAGCTGCCTTCCCATCCGCCTGTGGCAAAACCAACTTCGCCATGCTTATCCCACCAGCAGGCTATGAAGGCTGGAAAGTCGAAACCGTGGGCGATGACATTGCTTGGATTAAACCATCGGCGGACGGCAAACTATACGCCATCAACCCCGAAGCAGGTTTCTTTGGTGTCGCCCCTGGCACCAACACCAAAACCAACTCCAACTGCATGGCATCGCTATCGCATGATGTCATCTATACCAACGTTGCCATGACCGAAGATGGCGAAGCATGGTGGGAAGGCAAAACCAAAGAAGTACCAGACAATCTCATCAACTGGAAAGGCAAAAAGCATGACGGCACCGAGAAAGCCTCGCACCCCAATGCCCGCTTTACCGTATCGGCAAGCCAATGCCCATCGATTGACCCCAACTGGGAAAATCCCGAAGGCGTGCCAATCTCTGCCTTTATCTTTGGCGGTCGCCGTGCCGACACCGTGCCACTCATCTCTGAATCCCCCGATTGGATTGATGGCGTATATAAAGCCGCCACGATGGGTTCTGAAACCACCGCTGCCGCAGTTGGTCAGCAGGGCGTTGTCCGCAGAGACCCATTTGCTATGCTCCCATTTGCTGGCTACAACATGGCAGACTACTTCACTAACTGGCTAGAAATGGGCGAAAAACTAGAAAAATTAACTAAAGAACATGGCACGCAACTGCCAAAAATCTTTAAGGTTAACTGGTTCCGCCGTGATGAAAATGGCGACTTCGTATGGCCGGGTTTCGGACAAAATATGCGTGTGCTAGAATGGATCATCAACCGCTGTGAAGGCAATGCCAATGCTCATGCCACACCGATTGGTCTTGTGCCGACTTATGAAGACCTAAATTGGACGCATTCTGACTTTACCAAAGAAGACTTTGAAACCGTTACCCGTCAAAACAAAGATGAGTGGGTCAAAGAAATCCAAAGCCACAAAGAGTTGTTTGACAAATTGGGTGAGCGTATGCCACAAGCACTAATCGACCACGCCGACAAAATCCTAGAAGGCGTACAAACCATGTCATAAGCAATAATATGACATCTTTTGGTACAAAAAACGCTCCAATAAATTTGGGGCGTTTTTATTTGGTAACGGCTTGGATTGTCCGCTTAGAAAATCCCATTTAACGAACTTATTTAACGAACTTGATGTTTATCACAGATAATAACCAGATAAAAATTGGATTATGTTAAATAAATTTCAAACCGTTAAACAAATAGCCCATATTTGGGCTATTTTTTGAGCAAACCAAGTAAATCAAGCCAAAGATGCCAACGCCTTATCATAATCAGGCTCACTCTTAATCTCTGGCACAAGCTCGCTATGCAACACTTTGTTATCGGTATCTAGCACAATGACCGCACGAGCAGTTAGCCCTGCCAACGCCCCTGATGTCATGGCAACGCCAAGGTTTTTGGCGACATCAGCATTTCTAAAAGCGGACAAAGTTTTGACATTATCCAGTCCTTCCGCCCCACAAAAACGGGCTTGGGCAAAGGGCAAATCTGCCGAAATGCACAGTACCACGGTGTTATCAAGCTCACCTGTTTTTTGGTTAAACACACGCACGGACGTGGCACAAATGTCCGTGTCAATGCTTGGAAAAATGTTTAAAATCTTGCGTTTGCCGGCAAAATCAGACAATTTGACATCCGCCAAATCATTGCCCACTAAGACAAAATCAGCGACCGTCTCGCCCACTTTGGCAAACTCGCCTGCCACATCTACGGCATTGCCACCTAAGGTAATTTGACTGCTCATACGTACTCCTATATTATCGGTAAAGGGATAGTCTATATTACTCCGCTTTGGGATAAAATGCAAATCATCTATACCTTTTAATTACAAAAATTTGGTAATCAGTCTTAACGGTAAATATTTCATACCCAGTCCAATCGGCAACCACGGCCACGCAGGGACATAGGCTTCATCTACCTTGGCTTCAATGGCTTTAACAATCACGTCCGCCCCTTCGTCTTCTTCCACTTCAAAGGGCAGGTATTTTGCTCCGATATTTAGGTCGGTACGCACATAACCAGGGTAGATTGTGGACACCGTAATCGGCAGTTTTTCACTAATGGTATCAGCTCGTATCCCTTCGGCAAGAGCCGCCAAGCCTGCTTTGGCAGCGGCGTAAGTCGTCAAATGACGTGGTAAGCCACGCACCGCAGACATGCTAGATATGACCACCAGATGACCGCTGTTTTGACGGCGGAAAATCTGCATGGCGGATTCACACTGGGCAAGGGCGGAGATAAAGTTGGTTTCGGCAGTGGCACGATTTATCGCAAATCGCCCATGCCCGATGACACGGCTGTCGCCCACGCCTGCGTTTACGATAATTTTATCAAGTGTGCCACCGTCATTTTCCACATCTTTGGCAAAGTCTTCAAACACCGTAAAGACATCATCATACACCGTAACGTCCAGCGTACGCACATAAACCTTTACGCCAAATTCTTTTTCTAGCTCGGCTTTTAGGGTCTCCAAGCGGTCAAGTCGTCTGGCACAAATCGCCAAATCATAGCCCAAAAAGGCAAATTTGCGAGCCATCATCGCCCCAAGCCCCGAGCTTGCTCCTGTAATCAGCACCGTTTTGCCTTGACCGATACCACGAATGTCATTTAAATCTTTGATTTTGCTAAATCTATTGGCAACCACTCGTCCGAACTTATCGGCTTTGGCAAAGACTTCTTCTAATTTTTTCATAAACAACCCAAATCATACGTTAAAATCAATAAAAAAGCGAACAACCATTGTCCGCTTTTAAAAAGTTGAATGGCTTATTTTACACCATTTTTATCAAAATTTTAAGCAAAATGATGTGTACATTCAATCACTTGTAAGACTCTTTAAGGACGTTGATATTTGGCAAGTTGTTCGCCTACCGATGACACCATTTGTCCAACCATATCACCCATCTTTACGCCCATTTGTTCAGACAAGCCTAACTTTTCTGCCAAAGTCGGCTTGGTGCGAGTGTGTAATACAAAAACATCATGCTCTTTCATCAGTTCAAGCACATAGGCATCGGACGTACCAATTGCATCAACAAGCCCCAAATCCAAAGCGTCCTGCCCAAACCAAATCTCGCCTGTGGCAATCTTCTCCACATCTAGGCTTGGGCGGTGCGTTTTGACAAAGGTTTTAAACAATTCATGAATGCGGTCAATGTCCGCTTGGTGCTTGGCACGGTCTTCATCGTCATTTTCGCCAAACATGGTAACGGTACGCTTGTACTCGCCTGCGGTAAATTGCTCAAAATCCACATCATGCTTTTTAAGAAGTTTATTAAAATTAGGCAACTGGCTTACCACACCCACCGAGCCGATGACCGCAAAATCACTGGCGATAATCTTGTCCGCCACACACGCCATCATATAGCCACCACTTGCCGAGATTTTGTCCACGCAGACGGTGAGAATAAGCCCTGCTTGTTTTAGGCGAGCAAGTTGAGCACTTGCCAAACCATAAGCATTCACCTGTCCGCCACCACTCTCCAAACGTACCACCACTTCATCGCCTGATTTTGCCGAGCTGATAATCACGCTAATCTCTTCACGCAGATGAGCCACCGCAGACGCTTTGATGTCGCCGTCAAAATCTAGGACAAAGACGCTTTTGTTGTCGCCCTTGTTCTTATCGTCCGCCTTGTCTTTTTTGTCTTTTGCCTTATCTTTGGCTTTTTTGTACAATTTGCCAAACAGACCGCATTTTTTGTCGTCTTTTTGGCTGTTTTTTAGAGCGTCTTTGAGTTGCTCTTGGCGTTTGTCTTGGAGTTTATTAAGATGAATAATGGATAATTCAGTCGGCTTTTTTGATGAATGAAATAGCATGGTTTTACCTTTTTTGATAAATTTTAAAAAATAATGGGGTTTGTTTGGCGTTTTAAAAGTCCCTTATTCCTTTTTGACCGTATTTTTTAGCCCCACGCCACGCAGTCTGCCCCGATTGTCCACATCACGCACAATGAGACTCCAATGGTCGTTGAGTCGCACCTTATCGCCACTGACAGGCTCAGCATGAAAATGGTTTAGCATATACTCTTCGATGGTCTCATTTTTGTGCTTATCAAATATTTCAATCAACTCATCATCAATTCCGCCAAGCGTTGATTTGGGTGGGGTAAATACTTCAAAAAAGTCAAAGGGCGTTTTTTTGGTGGATTTGGACGTGCTGGGTCGGTCTGTTTTGAGCAAGGATTGCCCACCGCTAAAAAACGGCAAATCGGCAATTTTGATGTGGGGAGACAGTAGCCAATCGCCATAAAACTCGCTTGTTTTTTGGTATTGGGTGGCAGAGTTGTTAAAAATCTTTGCCACAGAGCTGGCATTGTCCCCACTCATGGCATACCACACCACATCGCCCGCTCGCAATGCCGTGTCGTCATTGACAACAAGCAAATGGTCGTTTCTTACCACCGCAAACAAATTGACATCATTAGCATTAAAACGGCTTGAGATATTGACAGGGTGTCGTCCCACGGCAAACGCCCCCTTGCCCACTTCAAATTCATAAAGCGTAATATTGGCATGGTCGCCTACCCAAATCTCATGCTCCGCCTTTGGTTCGCTATCGGTTGGCACCCATACCCCAAAGGCTCTGGACATAAAAGGAATGGTCGCCCCTTGGGCAAGTAGCGACAAAATCACAAGCCCAAAGGCGATGTTGAACGCCAAATTGGCTTGGGGAACTGCCATCATGATGGGAATAATGGCAAGGGTAATCGGTACTGCCCCACGCAGACCCACCCATGAGATAAAGCCAATTTCACGCCAATTAAAGCCAAAAGGCAACAGGCTTGTCATGACCGCAAACGGACGAGCGACAAACAACAAAAATAAAAACACAATCAAAGAGTAATGCCACACTTGCAAAAGACTAGATGGCGTAACCAGTAGCCCCAGCACCACAAACAGCACCGCCTGCGATAGCCACGCAAAACTGTCCATGACCCGAAGGACGTGTTCGGTGGCACGCACTTTGGTATTACCAATCGCCACGCCCGTCAAATACACCGCCAAAAAGCCCGAACCGCCCAACAGGTTGGTCGCCCCAAATACCGCCATGCCTGCTGACATAATCAAAATGGCATACATACCGTCCGCCAAATGCACCTTGGGGAGCAGTTTTGACAGCACAAAGCCCGACACCACGCCCATGACCAGCCCCACGCCAATTTGGGTGGCAAGTAGCGACAAAATTGTCCAGATTGTTTGGCTTTCGGGGTCAAGGTTTAGGGCAATCATGACCGTAACAAGCAAAATCGCCAACGGGTCGTTCGCCCCCGATTCAAGTTCAAGCGTTGCTTGCACACGGTCGTTGAGCTTGACCCCACCATTTCTAAGCAGGCTAAAAACAGCCGCCGCATCGGTACTGCCCACAATGGCGGCAATCAACAGCCCAAGTCGCCAGTCCACCCCCAAAAGATACGCAATAAACACCCCAAGCGTCAATACAGTTGCCACAACGCCCCAAGTGGCAAGGGTAACGGCAGGTTTTAACCCCACCCGAAACGAGTTGAGAGACGTTCTAAGTCCCCCATCAAGCAAAATGCACGCAAGGGCAGCTTGTCCGATAAAATTAGCAAGGGCATACTGCTCAAACTCAATCCCCAAAATCCCTTCTTCGCCAGCAAGCACACCCACGCCCAAAAAGAACAACAGCAAAGGCACGCCCAAACGAGCCGACAACTGGCTTGTCATAATACTTACAAAAATCAGCACCGCCGAGACAAGGTACAAAATATTTAGGGTGTCCATCACGCTCCTTTTTGGGTTGGGTAATTTGTGGGCAAAACTTGACAGCGGTCAATCGCCAAAGGGTAAGTCAAAAAGACTAATTGTAACACAAAATCGCCCCAAACGTGCCAATTTTTGTCCAAAAGCCAGTGTCAAAAATGCTCAAAGGGATAACTTGCTCCGTCATATCCTTTTGACAAATTTTTACAAAAAAACTTGCCCAAATTGCATTTTAAAGGCATAATAGCAGGTTTCAACTTTTTCAAAATTAAAGCAACTTTAAAAAAGGCAAATTTATGGCAATTCGCACAGAATATTGCGGTAGTGTTACCGAAAGCTACATTGACCAAACCATTACCGTTGTCGGCTGGGTACACCGCCGTCGCGACCACGGGGGCGTAATTTTCTTGGACATGAGAGACCGGGACGGACTATTACAAGTCGTCATTGACCCCGACACGCCAGAAGCCTTTGCCACCGCTGATAAGGCACGTTCTGAATTTATCCTAAAAATCACAGGGCGTGTGCGTGCCAGATACGAAGGCACCCAAAACCCCAACATGAAAAGCGGTCAAATTGAACTTCTTGCCAAAGAAATTGAAACCCTTGCCACGAGCGAAACGCCACCATTTCCGCTAAACGATGATTTTAGCAACGTTTCAGAAGAGCTACGCCTAAAATACCGCTTCCTTGACATTCGCCGTCCTGAAATGCTTGACCGCTTGCGTTTTCGCTCAAAGGTAACAAGCCTTATCCGCAACTACCTAGACGAGCATGGCTTTTTGGACGTTGAAACACCTATCCTAACTCGTGCCACCCCAGAAGGGGCAAGGGATTACCTTGTGCCAAGCCGTGTGTCTAATGGCGAGTTTTATGCCCTGCCACAGTCGCCACAGCTATTCAAACAGCTTCTTATGGTAGGCGGTATTGACCGTTATTATCAAATCGCCAAGTGTTTCCGTGATGAAGATTTGCGTGCCGACCGCCAGCCTGAATTTACCCAAATTGACGTCGAGACCTCATTCCTTGATGACAACGACATCATGGACTTAATGGAAGGCATGACCACCAAGCTATTTGATGAACTTTTGGACGTAAAATTTGATAAATTTGAGCGTATGCCGTACTCACAAGCCATGCGTGATTATGCGTCCGACAAGCCTGATTTGCGTATTCCACTAAAACTTGTGGACGTGGCGGACATCATGCAAAACGTGGAGTTTAAAGTATTCTCCGCCCCCGCCCAAGACCCCAAAGGTCGTGTGGTTGCCCTACGCATTCCAAAAGGTGGTGAGATTACGCGTCGCCAGATTGATGACTACACCAAATTTGTTGGCATTTATGGGGCAAAAGGTCTAGCCTACATCAAGGTAAATGATGTATCTAACATCAACAACGGCGTAGATAAAGAAAGCGGACTACAATCGCCTATCATCAAAAATATGACCGATGACGTGCTTGTAGAACTTATCAAACGCACAGGTGCCGAAAATGGCGACATCATTTTCTTTGGTGCCGACAAAGCCAAAGTGGTTAATGACGCTATGGGTGCGTTGCGTGTCAAAATCGGTCATGATTTAAATCTTTTGACCTGTGAGTGGGCTCCACTATGGGTTGTGGATTTCCCCATGTTTGAAGAGACTGATGACGGTAAGTGGACATCAGTTCACCACCCATTTACCAAGCCAAAAGGCACAGTAGAAGAGATGAAAAACAGCCCAGAGACCGCTCTGTCTATCGCTTATGACATGGTGCTAAACGGTACCGAGATTGGCGGTGGAAGTCTTCGTATCAATACCCTAGATATGCAAAAGGCAGTCTTTGAAGCACTAGGCATTAATGAAGCCGAAGCCGAAGAGAAATTTAGCTTCCTACTGAACGCCCTAAAATACGGTGCGCCACCGCATGGCGGATTGGCATTTGGTCTTGACCGTTTGGTCATGCTCATGACAGGAGCAAGCTCTATTCGGGACGTTATTGCCTTTCCTAAGACCAAAACGGCAGAATGTCCGCTCACCGAAGCCCCTGCTGGCGTGGATAATAAGCAACTGCGTGAGCTTGGCATTCGTGTGCGTGAAAAAGAAAAAGCTGAATAATCATAGACTTGTGATTTATGCTTAATCTTATCAAATTCGTGCCAATGTCCTTTTTGGGGGCATTGGCTCGTTTTGCGTCTTATCTTGCCAAATGGTCAAATGCCAGCATTTACCGCAGTATTTGCACCAATCTCATGCTAGTCCGCCCTTTTATGGATAAGGACGAGCGAGACAGGCTTGCCTTTACCGCCTTGCAAAATCAGCTTATCAGCACCCTAGACAGTGCCAAAAGCTGGGCAATGTCCCCAGAATGGTCTATCGCCCAAATCAAAACGGTGCATAACCGTGAGATTTTGGAGCGTGGTTTTGCCAATCCCAAGGGGCTGATTTTGGTGGTGCCACACATCGGCACTTGGGAGATGATGAACGCATGGCTGTGCGGTTTTGGCGATCTGACGATTATGTACAAGCCGTCTGGCAATCCTAGCCTTGACCGATTTATCCTAAGCGGTCGTGAACGGCTGTCCGCTACGCTTGTCCCCACCGACAGCACAGGCGTTAAGGCGATTTTTAAAACGCTAAAATCAGGCGGATTTACTGTGATTTTGCCCGACCATGTGCCTGATAAAAATGGCGGAGAGATTGTACCGTTTTTTGGCATTCCCACCATGACAGGCACGCTCACCACCAAACTTGCTCAAAAAACAGGCTGTGCGTTGGTTGGTCTGGCGTGTATTAAAGGCAAGGACGGATTTGAGATATTTTGTTATGATTTGACCGACCCCAATTTGTACGACAAAAACGACATCATCGCCACCACTGCTTTAAATAATAGTATGCAGATGATGATAAATGAGCATTTTGCCCATTATATGTGGGGCTATCGGCGATTTAAGACCACGCCTTTTGGCGAAAATCCCTATCTGTTGCCTTTTGATGATTTGCAGGCCCAAATAAAATCTTATAAAATAGACAAAAACAAGGAAAATCCATGACCGACAACCGCTATGTGATTTGCATGAAATGGGGAACCAAATACGGTGCCGAGTACGTCAATCGCCTGTATAATATGGTAAAACGCCATTTAACCCTTGATTTTCAAATGGTGTGCTTGACGGACGACCCCACGGGCATTGATGATAATGTCAAATGCTATCCCATTCCCGAGCTAAACCTACCTGCCAACCTGCCCGAACGTGGCTGGAAAAAACTCACCACCTTTAAGCCAGAATTGTATGATTTAAAAGGCACGGCGTTATTTTTGGATATTGACATTGTCATCGTGGATAATATTGACTGCTTTTTTACGCACAAAGCGGAGCATGATGACAGCGTGATGATTATCCGTGATTGGAAAAAGCCGTGGCGAATGGTCGGCAACAGTTCGGTATATCGCTTTAAAGTGGGGCAAAATACTTATCCGAACTTACTTAGTTATTTTGAACAAAATTTTGAAAAAATCCGTTCAGAAGTTCGCCACGAACAGGCGTTTTTATCCAATTATCTGCGTGAACATCATCATTTGGAATATTGGGACGCCAGTTGGTGTGTGAGTTTTAAATATCACTGCCTGCAAAAAATTCCCATGGCGTATTTTGTCCCACCCAAAAAACCACACGGGGCAAAAATCGTCATCTTTCATGGCGAGATTAATCCACCAGACGCCATCACAGGTGGGGGCGGTAAATGGTATCGCCATGTTTTGCCAAGTGAGTGGATTAAGGATGCTTGGCAATGAGTCAATACCCCCTATCAGTCGTCATGATTGTCAAAAATGAAGCCAAAAATTTGGCAATCAGCTTGCCTGCTCTAGACGGCTTGGCGGACGAGATTATCATTTTGGATAGCGGTAGCACCGACAACAGCCGAGAAATTGCCGAACAATATGGGGCAAAATGGCACGTCAATACCGACTGGCAAGGCTTTGGCAAACAACGCCAACTTGCCCAATCATACGCCACAGGCGAATGGATATTGGCATTAGACGCTGATGAAGAGATTACCGATGAGCTAAAACAGAGCATTTTGGCGGTCATTAAAAATCCACCCAATGATACGGTATATGGGATCAAACGCATAGACTGTATTTTTGGGCATGAGATTGATAACAGGCTATGGGCGGTTAAGGCTCATTGGCGACTGTATCCAAAAAAATATAACTATGACAATAACTTAGTGCATGAATCGGTCGTGCTAAATGGGGCAAGCACTGCCACGCTTGACGGCTTTATGCGACATCACACGGCAGACACGCCCCTATTTTGGCTCACCAAACGTCTAGAATACGCCAAAGCATGGGCGGACGATAGGCACAGACAGGGCAAAAAAGGCAAATTTAGTAAGGTAATTTTAAACCCGTTTTGGGCGTTTTTTAAACAGTATTTTGTGGACGGGCGTTTTTTGCAGGGCAGGTATGGGTTGATTTATTCGCTGATGTTTACCCAATACACCTTTAACAAATACGCCATTTTGTACGATTTGACCCACAACCAAGCCGAACAAGCGTTTTTAAAATCGGTAGAATTTGCCAAAAATCTCACGC
This sequence comes from Moraxella sp. K127, assembly GCF_015223095.1. Classification (NCBI taxonomy): domain Bacteria; kingdom Pseudomonadati; phylum Pseudomonadota; class Gammaproteobacteria; order Moraxellales; family Moraxellaceae; genus Moraxella; species Moraxella sp. K127. The sequence goes on from NZ_JADFBZ010000015.1 coordinate 42,696, forward strand.
CCATTGATTTGACCAACAAAAAAAGCACGCTGTCGCTTGTCATGATTTGCAAAAACGAATCCAAGCACCTAAAAGCGTGCCTTGATACCGTGCATGATTTGGTAGATGAGATTATCATTTTGGATAGCGGTAGCACCGATGATACCCGCAAGATTGCCGAATCTTTTGGAGCAAAATGGCACACCAATACCGACTGGCAAGGCTTTGGCAAACAACGCCAACTTGCCCAGTCTTATGCTACAAGCGATTATGTGCTGGTGCTGGACGCTGATGAACGCCTTGACCAAGAATTAAGGCAGTCTATTGCTGATATATTAAGGCAACCCGTGCAGACAGATAAGGTCTTTGCCATTGCTCGGGTCAATACCTTTTGTGGCGTGGAAGTTCAGCCACGCTCATGGTACACCGATAAGCTTGCTCGGCTCTATGCTCGCACGCAGTTTAAATATTCAGACTTAGAAGTGCATGAATCGCTTGACCAACAAGGCGTGCCAAGCGTGGTATTAAAGGGCTATTTGCCCCACATCACCAACGACAATCTGCATCATTTTTTGGTAAAAAATATCCGATACAGCCACGACTGGGCAAAAGAAAAACACACCAAAGGCAAAACCGTGAGCATGGCAGGACTGCTTGTTCGCTCGTGGTTTTCGTTTGTGCGTGAGCATGTCATCCGTGCCGACTTTATGGGCGGGGCGTACGGCTATATCTTGGCGGTGGCGTCTTTGGGTTATACCTTGGATAAATACATCATGCTGTGGCAGATGAATCGGAATAAGCCATGAAAAACTATGTCATCAGTCTAGCTACCGCTCATGACCGCCGAGAGCATATCAAGGCGGAATTCGGCAAACAAGGTATTGAATTTGCATTTTTTGATGCGGTTACGCCAGACAACATAGAGCGTATTTCCACGCAATTAAACATTCCTTTGGCAAACAACCAACGCTTGTCATTGGGCGAAAAGGCATGTTTTTTAAGTCATGTCTTTTTATGGCAAAAGATGATAGATGACAACTTAGAGCATATCGCCATTTTTGAAGATGACGTATATTTGGGCGAAAATGCCGTTGCCTTTTTACAAGACGACTGGTTAAACTTTCCTTTTGATATTATCAAGCTAGAAACATGGCATGAATTGGTGCATTTGGGCAAACCTATCATTCATCATCATGGCAGGGCATTACACCCCCTAAAAAGCACCCACGTTGGAGCATGCGGTTACATCATCTCAAAAGACCATGCTTGCTCGCTCATGGGTTATTTGCAACACGATTTTGATATTCACGGACAAGCCATAGACCATATTTTATTTGGAAACACTTGCATTAATTCAACCATCTATCAGCTAAACCCTGCTCTAGCCATTCAGTCAGATAGGCATGACAATACCCTAAAAAGCACACTCGAAGCCACTCGCAACAACCGTTATGAGCAACCTATGACTTTAATCCAACAATTTAACCGTCGCATGAAAACATGGAAGCGAAGCATTTTAAAAAGACTTGTCTACAAGATAGTACCATTTAAGTAGTTGACTGTCTACACTCTCATGTTTAGCCTATCCTTGATATTCGCCTTTGATTTTGGGCGTTGTGCGTTTAAATTCTCGCCTGCCAATACTCTTTCATAGCATTCCACATACGCCTTTGACATGGACAGATGACTAAAATGCGATTTGGCTCGCTCATGGCATGCTCGTCTGTCAAACTTATCAACATCTTTGACCGCTTCGGTCAGCACCGCATAACTGTCCGACAACACCCCCACGTCATCGCTGACAATATCGGGCATTGCCCCAAATGGCGTGGCAAATACAGGACAACCCAAATATAAACTTTCAATCATGGCAAGCCCAAACGGCTCATGCCACAACACAGGAAAAATCAGCCCTTTTGAATTTCTCACAAGGTCATTTTTAGCCATGCCACCCACCATACCGTGAAAAGTCAAATCCGATGATAAATAAAAATATGGATTGCGTTTTAGATTAAAGCGTTTACCGCCCAAAATATGTATGGGTATATTGGCATTTTTGGCGATTTTTATCGCTCCTTGTACGTTTTTGATTCGCCATGTCGCCTTTGCCAAATAATGCACATAATTTTGTGGCTTGTCCAAATTTGGCTCGCCATAATCCGCCCAATACAGCCCATTATGCACATAGCAATTGGCATGATAATTCTCAGCGTGTTTGGATGATAAATAAATGGTGTTGATATTAAATTCTTTTTCAATATCACTATTGCTATGCTCAGTACAGACAAATGGCGTATTTATCTCGCCATCATAGGGAAAATGAAAGTGAATAATATCCGCCCAGCCTTCTATTTGACCCTCCAAGGGTTTATTTTCATCATATATCAAGCCATCGGGATTTTTATTGTCGTATTTGGTCAAAAACCTAACATCATGCCCAAGCTCTTTTTGCCCTTGATATAACGCCCATAATACCCGTTCCGTCCCACCATAATCATTGGGCGGAATAGGTAGGGAAGTTAATAAAACGTGTAATATTTTCATGCAACTCCCAATCGTAGCTTGACAAAATGACGAAATTTAGGCAATATACCATAAATTTTCTCATTCGCCAACGCCATGCTTAAAAATTATGTCATCAGCCTTGCCAATGCACAAGAAAGACGTCTACATATTATACAAGAATTTGGACAAAAAGAGATTAATTTTGAATTTTTTGATGCTGTTACACCAGACCAAATTGATGAGTTAGCGACTAAATTTGGGCTAGATATCACCAATGCCAATCTAACCAAAGGAGAGTTGGCATGCTTATTTAGTCATGTTAGTTTATGGCAAAAAGCCATTGATGATGATTTGGAGTATATTGGAATCTTTGAGGATGATGTATACTTAGCCAATTCAAGCCAGTCATTTCTAAATAATACCGACTGGATTCCCAAAGATTGCCACATTATCAAAATAGAGTTGTTTGACAAAATCATTTTGTCAAAAGGCACTAAGATTTCTGCAAAAGACAGGTTTTTAATCCCTCTTATTGACATTCATCTTGGGTGTGCAGGATATATATTGTCCAAAGATGCCGCTATCAATCTTGTGGACTTTCATAAAGATTATACTAAATATAACGGCATTATTGCTGTCGATCACATTGTATTTGAACATTACATACAGCATGGCAAGTATCATCCATATCAATTAAACCCCTGTCTATGCATACAAAGCGACAGACAGACCAATCAAACTATTATTTCAAGTCAACTAGAACAAGATCGTCGAAACAGATTTGAAAACATACTTAGAATTGAGCGTGAAAAAATTCATCAAAATTTGTATAAAAAGATTTGGAGAGAGGTAAAAAGACCATTCTGGCAATTTTATAGATGGATAAAAAAAATTATCACCCATATAGATAGAAAGAGAAAAACTGTTTACTTGACACTTGATTAATACACTTGATATGGGGCGCACTGAACCTTTATAACAACATTTACAATTTAGACATATTTTAGAAACAAACCAACCGTTTTTGCATGAGAAACGTGCAATTCCCCTGCTTTTTTAAACGGGCATTTTTCATTGCAAATGCAAAAGGCAGGCACGTCCTAGTGACATTCACAAAAATTATTAGCTAAAAATTAATTGTAATTTAGAAAAGCAAGATTGCCAATATTGAAAGCTTTTAAATTTACGATTACAAGCTTCCAAGATCATCAAAAATCATTATGTAATTAATTATACTTATCCAAACATAAGACAATCAAAGAGAGCAACCCATGTCAGGCAACACAATAGGACAACTTTTTAGCGTAACCACCTGTGGCGAGTCGCATGGCGTGGGGCTTATGGCGATTGTGGACGGTGTACCGCCCAATTTGGAGCTGTGCGAGGCGGATTTGCAAGCCGAGCTTGACCGCCGTAAACCGGGGACTTCTAAATTCGCCACTCAACGTAAAGAAGATGACGTGGTGGAGATTATCTCTGGGGTGTTTGAGGGGCGTACCACAGGCACACCGATTGGGCTACTCATTCGCAACACCGACCAAAAATCCAAAGATTATGGCAATATCGCCACAACTTTTCGCCCCAATCATGCCGACTATACCTACACGATGAAGTACGGCTTTCGGGATTATCGGGGCGGTGGGCGTTCGTCTGCTCGTGAGACTGCCATGCGTGTGGCGGCAGGAGCGATTGCCAAAAAATATTTAAAAGAACGTTTGGGCGTTGTCATTCGTGGACACGTTACCCAAATTGGCACTGAAAAGGCTGAGAAACTAGATTGGGATATTGTAAACCAAAACCCGTTTTTTTGTGGAGATATTGACGCTCTGCCACGTTTTGAGGCGTTGGTTACGTCCTTGCGTGAACAAGGCACAAGCTGTGGGGCGAAATTGGAGGTTTTTGCCGAGAATGTCCCCGTGGGTTTGGGCGAGCCGATTTTTGACCGCCTAGATGCGGACATTGCCCATGCGATGATGTCTATCAATGCTGTCAAAGGTGTGGAAATTGGTGATGGGTTTGCGGTTGCCGAGCAGTTTGGGCATGACAGCCGAGACGAGCTAACCCCTGACGGTTTTTGTGCCAATCACGCAGGCGGGATTTTGGGTGGGATTAGTAGTGGGCAGGCTATTCGTGTTGCCATTGCCCTAAAACCGACCGCCAGTATCACCACCGCAGGCAAGACGATTAACCTAGATGGTGAGGCAACAGACGTCATTACCAAAGGTCGCCATGATCCTTGTGTGGGCGTGCGAGCCACACCGATTGCTGAGGCGATGCTTGCCATTGTCCTACTTGACCATTATTTGCGTCATCGTGGGCAAAATGCCGATGTTGTGCAACCATTAAAGCCGATTGAATAAAAGTTATCATGTTTAAGATGAAAAATAAACTTTTTAAAATCATCGGCTTGGCATTATTATTGGTTGGGCAGTCGTCTGTTGCCAGTGAGCCTACACTCATGGATTGGTACAAAGTCATGCCCCCAAATTACGCCCAATTTCAATCGGTTTATGGGTCAGATTTGGACGGTACGGTATTTTCGCAAATGCTACGCCCCAGCGATGAGCAATATTTTTCAGATGAGCCGTTAAGTTCAGAAAAAATACAGCTTGGGGCGAAACTCTCCGATGAAGCCTATTATCATTGCATGGTGTGGGGTTATCATCGGCTAACTTTGATGTATGGCGATGATGATTTAGACGAGATTACCAACCAACTGTTGCAATTATACCAAAGCCACGAGGATGTGTATGACATTTATAATATTTTGCTCGCATCTGACCGCTATCATTTCCCCATGACCGAACAAAAGGCATGGCAACGTATCCAACAAAACCGAGCAAATGGCTATGATAATCGCGATTTTCACAAAGTCGTGCGAGAGCGAATTTCTCAATTAAAAGATAATCAACAATGACCCCTGCCATTCGCCTATTAAAAAAGCAAAAAATCGCCCATAGCGTCCACGAATACGACCACGACCCAAATAACACAAATTTTGGGCTAGAAGCGTCCGAAAAGTTAGGTTTGTCGCCTGATACGGTGTTTAAAACCTTACTCGTTACGGACGGTAAGGCGTATTTTGTGGCGATATTGCCCGTGTGTCATCTGCTTAATTTGAAGAAAATGGCGAATGCCGTGGGTGTAAAAAAGCTTGTTATGGCAAATCCTAGCGACGCCGAACGTTTAACAGGTTATATCGTGGGCGGGATTAGCCCCATTGGACAGAAAAAACGCCTAAAAACCGTGATACATTCTTCCGCCCAAAACCTTGATAAAATGTATGTGAGCGGTGGCAAGCGTGGACTGGATATTGGCATTGCCCCTGATGAGTTAGCAGGTGTTTTAACGGCACAGTTTTGTGATATCATAGATGAGTAATTTTTAATCAGAGAGGTTTTATGAAAAAATTAATGCTTAGCATGATGGCGAGTGTTGCCATGCTAACAGGTTGTGCTACCACAGGCACGGATGGCACAACCAATGCCATCAATACCGCAACCAATGCTGGTATGGCAGTATTTAAAAATGCTGTGGACATCCAATGTCGCACTCAGCTCAATGGCTATAATGCCTACAAAACCATTACCATGCTGATGCCTGCCGAGCAAAAGACAGCTCTTGAAAACAAAGTATGTGGCTGTGTCAGCGAAAAAGCCCCGCAAAGTGTCACCCTTGCCGAACTAGGTCAAGCTGTGATTGATGAAAATGCTCGTGTGCAAATCGCCACATCTGCGGTAAGCAAGACGATTAATGCCTGCGTGAGTGAGTTTGCTGGCGGTATTTGATAAGCATAAACCCAAATCTAGTGATTTGGGTTTTTAAAATACCCACTTATCGCTCAGCAGTCATAACGTCAAAGCGATAAATAAAACCTTATCATCAATAAAGCAATTCATCCATTACTCCCCCTTCACCCTATCCACCTGTCTTTTGAACTCATCACGATACTCCAAAAGCTCCTCGCAGGTAATGGCAAAAATCCCGCTTCCGCCCTTTTCAAAGGTAAGCCAGTCAAACTGAATCTCAGGATAGGATTGACGTAACGCCCATTCGCTATCGCCCACTTCACACACCAATAGCCCGTCTTTTGTCAGATAATCGGGGGCGTGGTACAAAATCTGATGTACCAAATCCAAACCGTCTTGTCCTGCCGCCAAGGCGTGTTCTGGCTCATGCAAAAACTCTGGCGGTAGCTCCGCCATGACCGCCGCATCCACATAAGGCGGATTGGTTACAATCAGCTCATACTGATTTTCGGCAGGGATTTTGGCAAACAAATCACTCTCAATCAGATTGACTTGATGAGACAGTTCATGGTGTTCCACGTTCGTCCATGCCACTTCCAAGGCATCTTTATCAATATCCGCCCCGTCCACATTGGCATCAGGGAATGCCACCGCCAAAGCAATGGCGATACAACCCGACCCCGTGCATAAATCCAAAATCCGCTCAGGCGGAGCCAGTTGCAACTCTTGCAAACCGTGGGCAAAAAACTTGGTTTTATTGGCATTATCCACATCAAAATACGGGTAGAAGTTTTGATTGATAAGTTCGGCAATGGGCGAGCGTGGGATAAGCACCCGTTCGTCCACATAAAACGGCAAATTACAAAAATACGCCAAATTAATGAGATATGATAAAGGCTTACGTTGAATAATCCGCTCGGAAAGTAGGTCAAGCACCGCCTGTTTTTCGCTGTCGGTCAAACGACAATCCAAAATCTCAGGATTCGCCCCCCAATCTAGGTTTAGCGTATGCAGGACAATGGCAGAACTTTCGGCAAATTCATCAGTCGTCCCCTGTGCCACCACCACGTCATATTCACGCAGTTTGCTCACACAAAAACGAATAAAATCCCGAATGGTACGCAAATTGCGACCTGCTTCATCAAGCTGAATATGTAGCTCATCAATTTGGGCAGGGCTTAATTTGCCATTTTCTAGCTCGTCTAAATTGTCCGAGCCGTCAAATTCTTGCTGAGTATCATCGCTAAACTGGTCATCTAAATGGGTATCTGGCATGGTATTCTCTTAATTGGATAAAATTGCCATTATAAAGAAAAATCGCCCATTTTTAAACCGCTTTTTAAATCAGCCATTAAATTTTATGGCAAAAATGGTTTTTTTGGGGAAAAATTGATAAAATAGATAAGATTTATAGCAATGTTCTGAAAAGTATATTTAAC
>NZ_JADFBZ010000016.1:0-49331 GCF_015223095.1 Moraxella sp. K127
ATGCCACGCCCCACAGTCTTTTTTGGTGTGTATTTGATAAATGAGATGTTATTTACCAGACTTACCAAACTTTTTGCCAAATGTCTTATTGGTAAAATCAACCGCTTTATTTAGATAAGGACGAGCCTGCTCAAAATACGGCTTGGCTTGTTTGACATAATCAGCATAAGGTTCAGGCAAGCTCGCCCCTTGTTTGGCAACACCTGCAAACCACAGCACGAGCTTATAGTCACCCGAGATAACCACATCACCATCTTGGACGGCACTCATAAAACTTGCGATGTCGCCTTTGGTGAGTAGTCGCACGCCCGTCATGGAGTCTTTAAAATCAATGGTCAAATCGGCATGTCTGGCAGTCCCCAATGCCTGCCCAAAATGCCCATCAACAAAGCGGTAGTAGCGTGCCACGTCATCGCCACTTTTAAATTGAATGGCAAGTTCTTTGTCTTTGACTAGGTTGTGATAAGTTTCGTTATCGCCCTTGGATAGGGATGACAGTCGCAGTCCCAAGCCATATAGCAGGGCGTCCAAAGGGTCGGTTTTTACGTCAATGATGGGTAAAGTTGGCATGATGTTCTCAAAATAGCAAAAAATAATACTCTAACGCAAATCCGAGCGTTTATAAAGTGTTTTTTGGTAACTTGTCTTTGATGTATCGCTCGGGGTGTCGCTCGGGCTTATCGTTTATCAAAGCGATGACCCATGGCATACAGCACGCCTTCTAGTCCTGTGATATTGACTGATGCATCGGCTTTGACACGCACGATGGGTTTGGCTTTATAGGCGATGCCAATGTCGCTAATCGCCATCATGGGCAAATCATTTGCCCCATCGCCCACGCACACCACTTCTTCCATGTCTATCGCCATCTTATCAGCGACATGAGCGACAATGCGAGCTTTGGCTTTGCCATCAATGATGTATTTGTCCACTTTGCCGGTGAGCTTGCCATCGGCAGACAGTAGGGAGTTGGCGTGATATTCGTCCATGCCCAGACTCTGTGCCACATATTTGGCAAACGGGGTAAAGCCCCCCGATATCAGCACCGTGCGACAGCCTTTGCTTTTTAGGGCTTTGATGGTGGCAAATGCCCCGTCTGAGAAGCTGATGTGGTTTTTGATGATTTCATCAACAACCGAAACATCCACGCCTTCTAAGAGTGCCACACGTTTGGCAAAACTTTCATTAAAATCCACCTCGCCATGCATGGCAGACTCAGTGATCCTGTCCACTTTGTCCGCCACACCTGCCATGCGTGCCAGCTCAACGATGACTTCTTGGTGAATGAGCGTTGAGTCCATGTCAAAACAGACGAGCTTATGACGACGAAGCACTTGGGCGATGGACAGAATATGCACATCAATATAGCCTTTTTTGAGCTGTGCCATCTGCTCATCTGTCAGCTCGGACACTTGCCCTGTTTCATCCACTTGGAATTGGTAGTTGGGCTTGGGTTTTAAGGTTTTTCTTAGATAAGCGGTCAGCTGTTCGTCAATGATATGGGCGACCGCCTCACGCTTGTCGGCACTCATCTCTTTGTGGTCAGTTGGGATGAGCAGATAACGATACACTGCCACGTCCGAGAGATGCTCATGTGTGCCTATCAGGTGTGCGTTGGCGACTGCCGTCTCATCATCAAAAACCGCCACCGCTTGCCAACCCCTTTGCTCACTGCTCCATGCTTGCACCACCTCATCCATCTGCCGACCGCTGTCCGTCAGCTCATCAACTGCTGTCTTTGCCACGACCAAGATGATGGCAAACACAGGCAACTGTTTTAGAGCCTGAATACTGCCTGTTGTACCCTCAGGCAAAAGATGTGCCACACGGTCAATGGCATTTTGCCATGCCTTAGAATCTTTGGGAAGTGCATAAGTATTCATCGTTAGTACTCGTTATTGTTGATGTTGCGTTTTATTGTAACATTTTTAGCTAGGCAATGAAAAGTTAAAAATGGCATGAGTGTTAATTACTCAGATTTTATAACAATTTGGTCAATATTATGTAAAATTTTATCCAAATCATGCCGGCATGAGTTTAAGTGCTTAAAATTTCACAAAAAAAATGATAAAATCTACACCCTATTTGTCCACATGCCCAATGAACGATTCATCATGACCTATCCTGCCCCCCGTCACGGCTTATTTGCTGTTTTTATTTTGGTAAGTTTAACCCTAAATTTGCTGTTTTTTGTCATCAGTAACGAGCGACAGCAAAAAGAGCGTTATGAGCGTAGCATACAGGCGGAAGCGGTGGCGATTGCCGAAGAGTTGTCTGCACCGCTTAGCATTAACGACCGCATTAGCATGAGCGTGGTGGCAAATCGCTACATTCGGGGCGATGACGTGGCATTTGTGGGGGTGTATGATGTGAATGACAATCTGCTCGTGCCTGTGGGTAAAGAGACACAGGGGCATGCGGTCAAAGAAGTGGTGACAGGCAGTCAAAGCGTACTGGGCTATGTGACGGTACAGACGCATGAGATTAATCGAGCCAAGATTATCTCTGATAACTGGATGTATCTGGTGGGGGTGGCGTTTTTACATGCACTGCTATTGCTCATTTATGGCTATGTGGCACGCCCGACCGACGCCATTCGCATTGAGATTTCCCATGACGTGCGTAACCGCCTGCTTGCCAAGGGACTGCTGTATGATGTCAATCAAAAGAACCACGCCCACAGCAGTGGCGACCCCATCAGCACCCAAACAGGCTCATCTGGCACACCTCACGCCAAGCATGACACGCCCCCTGCCCAATCTGAGCCGTCACATCAAACGCAAAGCGAGCATACTTATGTCATCCAAGCCCGCTTTGACGACCCCAATGACCTGCTTGCCACGGTGGGCAATCAGACCAAAAACGTCTATTTTTCACTGTGTCATCAGCTACTGAGTAAGGCGACCACAGAACTGCTTGCCTTGCCAGTGTTTCATGGGGTCAGCGTAGAGAGTATTTCGCCCTTTGATGACCAAGGCTGTCGTATCGTGCTGTCAGGTAAGGATAAATATAGCAAATCCGCCCTAGCATCCATCCTGCTGGCACGGCTGGCACTCATGCTTAATCAAACCATCTATGACAAGCACCGTGAACTCAAACGCTTTGCCCTACCCATGCGTACTTATGTTAGCGACATCGCCCGTCAAGATGAAGTGGTGGGCGTGGGGATAAAACACCGTAAAACGCCATTGGTACTACTGCCAAACCGTGTCGTCACGGGTCTGTCGCCCCATGGTAATTTTCTAAAACTTGCCGATCCGATTAGTGTTGCCGAGCGTGAATGCCGTCATCTAAGACATGTGAGTATCTCTCATGCCGAGACATTGGAGCGAGTGCGAGACAAAGTATTGCTGTCTGGCTAATGGATAAAAATGGGGGATGGTAGGGCGTGCCTGCCTTTTGTATTTGCAATGAAAAATGCCTGTTTAAAAAAGCAGGGAAATCGCACGTTTTTCAAGGAAAAAGCGAAGTTTGATAGTCGTTCTATCAAACGAGCTTTTGACGATGAAAAACAATCCGACCACTTAATTTAAAAAATTGAGTTAAAATCTTGAAAATTTACCCGATTAAGTGGTCGGATAGCCATTTTTCATGCAAAAACGATTAGTTTTTTCTAAAATATTTCTATATTGTAAATAGTGCTATAAAGGTTCAGCACGCCCTAATATTTTTAAAAATTACTTGACAAAAGATGATTTTACCTTTATAAGGATTTTGAAATTGGGTCAGTTTGTTTTTGCTAAATTAGTTTAAAAATAAAAACAAATTTACTCATCTTGCCCATTATTTATTTACCCCAACCCATTTATCCAAAAGGAGTTATCATGAGCGGTCTTGATGATGATTTTGATGATGATAATTTTGAAGAAGATGCCGATGCCCAACTGGCAGACGACACCAAAGCCAAGCCCTTAGAAAAACGCCTTAAAATCGACGCCATGCTCGAAGAGCAACGCCTAAATAAACTCATGCGTGCCTTAGAAGATGACGATGATTTTGCCGAATTTGATGATTTGGACGATGATGATTTTGATGCCTAAACTTACCTTAGGCTAAGTTGTTGTTGTCATCTGTCTGTCATCTAATCATGTTACTTTTAGCCATGCTATTTTAATCCAAACCCCAAGAGTACACCCATGACCCGTGATGAATTAATAACGCTACTATACAGCGAAGAGACGAACCCTTATGGCTTTGACCCTGTTGCCACGCATGGGTTTTTGACCGCCAGTATTGTCGGCAAGCCGTTGCCAAATTGGCTGTCTGTCTATTTTGATGGGCATGAAAATGACGTGAGTGTTGATGTCAAAACCGCCCTGACGGCATGGCGAGATGAGATTTATCAAACCCTAAAAGACGAAGAGCCTGTTGAGCTACCCTTTGATGCCGATGACGACGAAGAAGACTTTGGCGAAGACTCAGATGTGGTGGCGTGGTGTATCGGCTTTATTGAGGCGATGTATGGCGACGAGTCTGTGGACTGGTTTGATGATGCCGACACCGAAAAAGATGTGGCGGAGCTGACCTTGCCGATGGTCATCTTATCAGGCATGGATGAAGAGAGTGAAGAACTTGGCATGATGAGAGGCGACATTGACATGATGGTACAGCTTGCCAACAGCCTAGAAGGCAATGTCACTGAGCTGTTTTTGTTGTTCCATACCAATGACTGATGGTTAGGGCGTGCCTGCCCTTTATAACACTATTTACAATATAGAAATATTTTAGAAAAAACTAATCGTTTTTGCATGAAAAATGGCTATCCGACCACTTAATCGGGTAAATTTTCAAGATTTTAACTCAATTTTTTAAATTAAGTGGTCGGATTGTTTTTCATCGTCAAAAGCTCGTTTGATAGAACGACTATCAAACTTCGCTTTTTCCTTGAAAAACGTGCGATTTCCCTGCTTTTTTAAACAGGCATTTTTCATTGCAAATACAAAAGGCAGGCACGCCCTAGCCATACCAATTTTTATCATTTTTGATAATTTTTATAAAAATTAGTCATAATTATGCCAAACTTTGTGACAAAATGATTAAAAATACGTTATAATGGAAGTGTAAAACCATTTTGCACTTCTTTTTTGTTAACAATAGGTAATCCCCAATGTTAAAACACATTCTTTTAGCGACCAGCGTACTGGCGTTGTCTGCCACAGCGTCTGCCAACTTAACTTTTAAAGCAGGTCTAGGTTATCTTGATCCAACCGCGGAAAAAGACATTGCCACAGGTCTTCCAAATGCTAAAGTAAGTAGCGAAATGGCAGTATTGCCTTCTTTTGACTATCGCTTTGCCAACAGCCCATTTTCAGCAGAGTTGCTATTAGCCAGCCCATTTGAGCACACTGTCAGCGTTGGTGCCAATGATGCCAACAGAAGTGATGTGGCTAAATTCAAGCACTTGCCACCAACTTTAACCTTTAAATACAATACTCCAGAAGTTAATGGCTTTGGTGCTAACATTGGTCTTGGTGCCACTGTACTTGTTCCTTATGAAGAAGAACTTCTTGGTAGCAATGCTAAACTAGAAGCAGACACTGTGGTCGCCCCTGCCGCTCAAATCGGTGTGACCTACTCTAAGCCATCATCACCATGGGGTCTGTTTGCTGACGTACGTTATGTAGACCTAAAAACTGATTTGGAAGTTGATGGTGCCAAAATCGGTGAGCTAGAAGTAAACCCTGTGGTCTATGCCCTAGGTGTTAGCCATAAATTCTAATCTGTATATCAGTTAGACATCAAATCCCTGACCGTTGGTTGGGGATTTTTGTTTATAAAAATCTTTACAAGTGTTTTTAAATGAGTTATGCTAGGTCATCAGTCTTAGGATTGATAATTTTAGGATTGATGATTTTTTTGTTTTCATTTGTAAGGACACACCATGCACGACCACATTCACGGCTATGAAGCCAGCCCCCACGCCTATCCTTTTCCACTCATCATCAAACAGCTGTTAAACCGAGCCAAAACCGTCTCGCTTGACCAAGAGATTTTTTATGCTGACAAAGCCCGATTTACTTATCGGGAGTTTTTGGGGCGGATACAGCGTTTTGCCAATGTTTTGACCGATTTGGGGCTAAAACGAGGCGATGTCGTGGCGGTCATGGACTGGGACAGTCATCGCTACCTAGAAGCGTATTTTGCCATTCCCATGCTTGGGCTAATTTTGCAAACGGTCAATATCCGCCTATCGCCAGAAAAAATCCTATACACCCTAAACCACGCCAAACCCAAGGCGTTACTGTTAAATTCTGAATTTATGCCGATGATTGGTAATCATGTCCATGACGTGCCAAGCGTTGAGAAAATCATTTGGCTTGACGACCACGCCACGCCTGCCCCTGATTTTGTGGTAGGTGAATACGAAGAGCTACTAAGCCGTGCTGATGACACATTTGAATTTGAAGATTTTGATGAGAACACCATTGCCACGACTTTTTATACGTCTGGCACGACAGGCGACCCCAAGGGCGTATTTTTTAGCCACCGCCAAATCGTCCTGCACGCCATGGCGGTGACAATGGGGGCAAGCCTAAACCCCGATGAAGTCGGACTGAGATACTCGGACGTGTATATGCCGATTACGCCGATGTTTCATGTCAATGGCTGGGGCATTCCCTATGTGGCGACCATGATTGGGTTAAAACAAATCTATCCGAGCCGTTATGTACCAAGCCTGTTGGTGGATTTGGCAATCAAACACAAGGTTAGCTTTACCCACTGCGTGCCGACCATTTTGCAAATGATGTTAAAAGAAGCAAGCGAGCGTGATATTGCCTTTGACGGCTTAAAGATGATTATCGGTGGCTCCCGTCTGACCGAAGGGCTTGCCAAATCCGCCCTAGTCCATGGCATACAGGTTTATACCGCCTATGGCATGAGTGAGACTTGCCCTGTGATTACGGTGGCAACTTTTGACAAAAAAGAGCCTTTAACGCCTGAGAACTCACTTGCCACTCGGGTGAGTACGGGCGTGCCTGTGCCACTGGTGGATTTGCAAATCTGGAATGAACACGGGCAAATCCTACCCCAAGACGGCAAAACGGCAGGCGAGGTGGTGGTGCGTACACCATGGCTGACCCAGAGTTATTTTAAAAACCAAGACGCAGGCGATGGGCTGTGGACGGGTGGCTATCTGCACACCCAAGACATTGCCCACATGGACGATAAAGGCGTGGTGCGAGTTACCGACCGCCTAAAAGATGTCATCAAATCAGGGGGCGAGTGGGTGTCGTCATTGGAGATTGAGACGATTTTGTCGTTGCACCCGTCTGTGGCAGACATTGCCGTCATCGGTGTGCCTGATGACAAATGGGGCGAGCGACCTTTGGCACTGGTGGTCAAAAAGCCAAATCATGACGACATTACGCCTGATGATATTTTGGCATTGGCACACCAAGCCTATGAACGTGAGATTATCCCCAAATACGGCATACCCAACGAGCTACGTTTTGTCGCCGACATTCCCAAAACCAGCGTGGGCAAGCACGACAAAAAGGTAATTCGTATGCTTGTGGCGGATGGTGAGTTGTAATTGACTGCCATAGGTTTATCGGGCTGACTTTGCACCCTAAAATTGGCGTTATCAAAGGACGTGCTCAGCACGTCCCTACGTCTACATGACATAAATTTGTGGTAATTTTAAAATTCTTTGACTGTATAACAAACGCAGGGCAGGCGGTTAAGACAACTGGCGATATCTGACCTGCTCTGCCCATAGCTTACGGCTGTTTAGGGGTTTGTAGTCAAGCAGGTAGTCTATCATCGCTCGATGTACTTGTCCGAGTAGTGCCAAGGCAGTGGGGCTTGGCTGATGATGGTCTGACTCACTGACCGCCCTAATCACCGCCCCTGATGTGCCAGTGCCATCGGTGCTGACAAAGCCCCGTGTGGGGATAAAGTCATAATATGCCTGCACGTCAATCGCCCGTCCTGTCTCATCTGCACCCCAGTCAATGCCCACGCCTAGCTCATCAAACAACGCTCTCTCAAACTGCCGTAGTGTTTGTTTCATCTTGTTCATATTGCTCATCTCATGAGCGGTGCTGTTGTCTGCTTTGTCATCGCCCATGTCATGATGGCTGATGGTTTGGAGTCGTGTCACGCTGTCATGATAGTGTTGCCATAGGGCAGGGCAGGGGTTTTCGGGGGCGATGAGTCGGCAGATGAGTTCATTAAGATAGAGCAGGGCGTATTGATTTTGCCCCAAAGGGCGTGGGGGCGATGTGGTCGTGATGTGAATTTGGGTGAAGTTTTTTAGGGCGTTTTGCCCACTGGCAAACAGCTCAATGACCGCAAAGGACGGCATACCACGCACGCCCACGCCATGCACCACGCCATGTTCGGCACTAAAAAACTGATAAATCGCCCGTTTTTCTTGGTAGGCTCGGGCGTGTAGCAGATAGCCGGTCAGTGGCTCGTTTTTCATGATGGGTCGCTTGATATAAAAATAAGTTAGCGATAACTCAGTGCTTCCGCCAAATGAGCCGTCCCCACGCTCTCTGCCCCTGCCAAATCAGCAATGGTACGAGCCACTCTTAGTACCCGATGATAGCTACGAGCAGACAGATTGAGCCGTGATTGGGCGGTCGCTAGGAGCTGTTTTTCTGCCGTGCCAAGCGGTATGTGCGTGTCAATCTCGCTCGGGGTCAGCTCGCTGTTGGCTTTGCCTTGACGGTCTAGGGCGATTTGACGGGCTTTGGCAACTCGCTCACGCACCACGGCGGACGGCTCACCCTGCGGAGCGTTTTGTAGGTCGTCTATCGGCATGGCAGGGACATGGATATGCAAGTCAATGCGGTCAAGCAAAGGGCCTGAGATTTTGTCTTGATAACGGCGGACTTGGTCGGGCGTACAGCGACAACGATTGGACGGGTCGCCATGATAGCCACACGGACACGGATTCATCGCTCCGATAAGCTGAAAATTGGCAGGGTAGGCGACTTGGGCGTTGGCTCGGCTGATGATGATTTCTTTGGACTCCAACGGCTGTCGCATGACTTCTAAGGTTTTGCGGTCAAATTCGGGCAATTCGTCCAAAAAAAGCACGCCCTTGTGGGCAAGGCTAATCTCCCCAGGTTTGGGACGTGAACCACCACCCGACAACGCCACCGCACTCATGGTATGATGACAAGAGCGAAACGGACGCACACCAAAGTCATAAGGCAGTCCTGCCACCGAATACACGCTTGCCACCTCCAACGCCTCATCATCGGTCAAGAGCGGTAAAATGCTCGGCAAACGGCTTGCCATTAAGGTTTTGCCCGAACCGGGCGAACCTTTAAACAGCATAGAATGCCCGCCTGTGGCACAAATCTCCAACGCTCTACGGGCGTGGTGCTGCCCTTTAACATCGGACAAATCGAGCGGATAAGTCGCCACCGTTTTGAGGGTTGATATGGCAGTTGGGGTGAGCCTATCGTCCGCATTACCGCCATTGATAGCGTTTAGATGACGGCAGACTTGGGCAAGACTCTCCGCCCCCAACACGCAAATATCCGCCACCTGTACCGCTTCGGACGCATTGGCACTTGGCAACATCAGCGTTCGCCCACCACTTTTTAGGGTGCGAGCCACCGACAGCGAGCCTGTTACCCCACGCAAATCGCCATTTAGAGCAAGCTCGCCCACAAATTCAAAATTATCCAACACCGTCTCATCAATCTGTCCGCTTGCCGTCAAAATCCCAATGGCAATGGGCAAATCAAGCCTAGCCCCGTCCTTGGGTAGGTCAGCAGGGGCAAGGTTAATCGTGATACGGCGATTGGGAAAGTCAAAGCCACTGTTGATAATCGCCGAGCGGACACGGTCTTTGCTTTCACGCACAGACGCTTCGGGCAAGCCGACCATGGTTAGAGCAGGCAAGCCTTGGGAGATGTGGACTTCCACCGTAACAGGCGGTGCGGTCAGACCGATGACAGAACGGGTGTGGATTTGGGCGAAGGACATGGGTTTATAATCTTAAATTTTAGGATTGGTAATGGTTGGTGTGGTTAATAGATAATGCTTGCAAATAAATTTGTAGGGAAAATTACAATTTACCTTTTATTAAAATTTATCAAATTTTAATCATTGGGCGAATTGCAATTCGCCCCTACAATCCCTAAAACATCAGTTAAACCACGGTTATTCATATTCATAAAGCTCAAAGGTCTCATCTCTTTTATCAAAAGGGATTAGCTCATCAATTAACGCATCAAATTCGTCATTATTTAATAAAACCCAATCACCATGATTGTTTTTGACAGGTTCTTTTTGATACACGTCATTTAAACGCTCAATTTGGACAGGTGTTAAATAAGGACTGTGCGTGCGTAATTGAGCCAGTAAATATTCTTTGATGTTTGGGCTATCCTGCCCCACCAAAGCCACTTCAAGCATTTTATATACCATAAATTCTTGCAGATTTTTTGCCACATATTCGCTTTCACAGTCATGGCAAATTCTGACAATCTGTGGCTCGCTGTGCTTGTCGTGTTCATAATAAAAGGCATAACAGTCGCCGTTGCCACACTGGGCAAACATCACCAAGCGGTTTTCGTACTCTGGTTTTAGATAATGCCCCTCATCATCATCTTGGCTTGGCAGATGGTCTTTGGTACAGGCAATCATCTCATCAGGCGAATACAGCTCATATTCATAAGACACGAGTAAAAAAGGCGGATTTTGCACAAGTTTTGGGAATACATCTTGATACCAATTTGGCACGCCAGTTTGCATATCCAGCATATCATCTTTGGCAAGCTGTTTGTATAAACTTGGCAAAGTAACTTCATAAGTCTTTTCTAAATAATCCATGTATTGTAGATAATTCATGATGTTTCCTTGTGGTTTAAGCCATGAATTAAACAATCGCCTTTTGATAAACATCGGACAATTCGGTTAAATTGACCGCATATTGCACGTTTTGATAAGTCTTACCAATCTCGCTTTGTAGTACGCTCATCACACGCCCAACCAAATCCGCCTTTATCTCATCACTGCGACCTGCCATAATCGCCAAATGTGCCACGACAAAATGCTCACCGTCATCAAATGCCAGTCCGATAAGACTGTCTGTCGCATGATACACACGGCTTTTGATGTCTTTGGACTTGGCAAATTGACCGCTTTCAAATAGGGCAGTATTTATTTTTAACAATAAGTCGGCTTCATCGGCGATTTTTAGGTTTTTGGATAATTCTAGGGTAAGATGGGGCATAAAACTTCCCTTTTAGGTTAATCAGGTTTGACACAAATCAGCACACGAATGCTGTCAGGCACGAGCGATAGATTTGCCAATGCCGTCAGGCCCTGCTCTTTCATCTCAATGAGCTGTGCAATTTCATCATCTCGCACGTTGGGATTGATGGCTTGTAAGCGTTGCAATCGTCCTATCTCTTTGTCCAGATGGTCGGCAAATTGGCTTTGGGCGGATGTACTGATGGCGGACAGCTCATCGGTTGCCTTGGTTTTGGCTAGGGCGGTGATGTTGCCGATGACTTCATGTCTTGCCTTGACGACTTGACGGGCTTTGGCTTTGTCCAGTCTGTCAATGATGGGCAGAAGTTTGTCGGGGGTTGCCACTTTGGTTAGGTCGTTGCCATTTTCGGCAAGTAGCACACGGATGATTTGCCCTGAGAGATAGGCAGATAGGTTTAGGTGCTTGGGGGCGATGGCTTCGACTCGAAAGTGGTTTTCGATGAGCATCAGACCCTGTGGCATGGCGGATGACTTTAACAGCACCACGCTGGTGTTGCCAAAGGTGCCTGACTTGATGGACTCCAACACGCCCGTCATGAGCGGATGTTCTAAGGTCATGTACGCCATGTCTTCACGGGTCAGGGCTTGGGTGCGGTCAAAGGTTAGGGTCATGCCGTCTTCGTCAATGGGTAGTCCTGAGATGTCCTGCACTTCGGTGCTGTCAATGGGATGAATGACCCACGAATCATCACGGCTAATGCTATAATCGACGTTGAGTGCGTCCAGATAGCGGTCGAGAAATACTGGCAGTATCTGCGTGTTGTCCAGCTCATGCATGGCTTGCACGATACGTCCTGCCACGCTAGGACGGCATGAGTTGTATTCTAACAGACGGTCTCGCCCTGCTTGTAGCTCGTCTTCGAGCTGTATACGCAGGGCGGTTGCGTCCGCCACCAGTTCGGCAAACTCATCGGGCGTGCCTTGTCCTTCTAGGAGCGGTTTTAGGTCGGCGATAAAATGCTCTTGCACCGTTTGGGCGGTTGGACTGATGTGGTTAAAGATGTTTAGGGCGTGGTCGTACCAATGATACAGGCGTTCTTGGGCGGTGCCAACGACAAAGGGGACGTGCAGGCGGATTTGGGCGATTTGTCCGATACGGTCAAGTCGTCCGATACGTTGCTCTAAGGTGTCAGGGTTGGCGGGCAGGTCAAACAGCACCAAATCTTGGGCGAATTGAAAATTACGCCCTTCTGAGCCAATCTCACTACACAGCAGTATCTGGGCTCCATGTGTGTCGGCAAAGTAGGCAGACGCTTGGTCACGCTCCAACAGGCTCATCTGCTCGGTAAAGACGGCAGTCTTAATGCCAGCGTGTAGACGTAGCACCGCTTCTAGGCTCTCAATGGTTGCCCCCGAGCGAGCGATGAGCAGGACTTTGTTGTGTTTTAAGTCGTTTTTTAACAGCTCAATAAGCCACGGCACTCGGGGGTCAGCTTCTAGCCACGAGCCGTCGGGAAAACTCTCTTCGCCCCACAGCTGTTCACGCAGTTTGCCATGAGTATAAGGGGTATTTTGCCACGCTGTCGGTAGGGGCAGTGGATAGGCGATACTGGTACGTCCATAAAAGCCCTGTACGCTGTCTCGGGTGTTTCTAAACAATACACGCCCTGTGCCGTGACGGTCTAGTAGCTCGTTAATGATGTGTTGGCGGAGCTTGTCATTGGTGTTAATATCAGTAATCTCACTGACATCAAAGCCGAGCAGTCCTGCCACTGCCGTGATTTGTTTGTCGGTCAAATCTTTACCGTCTATCAGCAAAGTTGCCACCATTGCCACGTCCGCAAAGGCATCTTGGGACGCGATAAAATCATCCAAATCATCAAAGCGGTGTGGGTCAAGCAGTCGCAGGCGGGCAAAATGGCTCTCCACGCCAAGCTGTTCTGGTGTGGCAGTCAGCAGTAACACCCCTGCGATGTGCTGAGCAAAATCCGCCACCAGCTCGTATTTGTCATTACCGCCTTGTTCGCTGCCCCAATGTAGATGATGGGCCTCATCCACCACAAGCAAATCAAAGCCCGACGCATACGCTTGTTCATATAAATCATGATGGTCAAGCAATAAATCAATGCTGGCGATGATGAGCTGTTCGGTGCCAAAGACGTTTTCATCAGGGTTATGCTCTTTGATGGACGCTGTCCGCACTAGGTCAAAAATGGCAAAATCTAAGTTAAATCGGCGTTTTAGCTCTATCATCCACTGATACTGCAAGCTGTCAGGGACAAGGATAAGCACTCGATTTGCCCGTCCTGTGATGAGCTGTTGATGAACGATAAGCCCTGCTTCTATCGTCTTGCCCAGTCCCACTTCATCCGCCAACAGCACCCGAGGGGCTAGGCGTTTGCCAACTTCGTGGGCGATGTAGAGCTGATGGTTGATGATGTCCACTCTTGCCCCGATGAGTCCACGCAAGGGGTGACGGGTGAGCATGGCGTTGAGTTTCAAGGCGTCTTGGCGGACTTCATAATGCTCATTATGCTCAATGCGTCCTGCCAACAGTCGCTCCAAGGGCTTGGCGAGCGTGATGTTTGCCGATAGGCGAGTTTCCATGAGACTTTTGCCACAGGTCAAGTGATAACGCATGACATCGGCTATCTCTTCACAGCTTGCCACCACGAACTCTTGCCCGTCTTGGTCAAAAATGGTGTCGCCACTGCCAAAGACCACCCGTGACAGTTGAGCGGACGCTTTGGCATATACTCGTTTTTCTTCGCTTTGGGGGAATAAGATGTGAACACAGCGGTCGTCCACTTCGATGACCACGCCCAACCCCAAATTACTTTCAGAGTCGGATAAATAACGCTGACCAATGGCAAATACGCTCATAAAAATTTAACGCTCGGTAAAGATGTGATGAATTTATGTTTATGGGGGCAATCCCTATTTTATAAAGGCAAATTGATTATTTTAAGGCAAATGGGTGGGATTTTGCAATAAAAATTTGTTGTGGGTGGTGGTAGGGCAAAACAGGGTGAATAATAGTTGTCCTATTTTAAGGCGTGGTTTGATGGGGTTAAGTGTGACAGGGTTAAAATAGGGCGTGTTGAACATTGATAACATTTTATTTAAATTCGGTAGAGTTTTAAAGCCTTGATTGATTTTTGCATGAAAAATGGCTAAATCTTGTTTTTCATCGTCAAAATCCTTGTTGATATTTCAATATCAACTGCGGACTTTTCCTTGAAAAACTTGCGATTTTTCTCATTTTTCATTGCAAATACCAATATTCAACACGCCCTAGAAAGATTTTATTTGGCAAGGCAAAATTAAAATAAAAACTACCTAGGACAAATCAAATGCCTTATCCAAATTTATCCAAATCAAACGCCAGTCCGTCAAAATCACTATATTTGCCATCATCTTTTACTGTCCGATTACGGCTTTTTAATCCCTTCAAGTAACCCCAAAAACCCCTTCACATACGCCACATCCCTACTGCTCTCACGCACCCCTGCATAAAGCTGACAATACACCCCCACCCCGAGCGGACGTGTTACCACCCAGCCTTTTTTCTCATATTCGCTCGCCACCCAGTCGGGCAGTGCTGACACACCCCGCTCGCTTGCCACCAGCTGAATGAGCATGGCGGTAAGCTCGGTCGTGCGAATATGTTTGGGGGTAACGCCATTTGGCTCTAAAAATTTGGCAATGACATCAAGGCGAGTCTGCTCCACAGGATAGGCGATGAGTGTCTCGTCCGCTAGGTCGGTAGGAGTTATCACGCTATGGCTTGCCAAGCGGTGCGTGGGCGACATCACAAGGCGACTTTCGTAGGTAAACAGTGGCTCATAATGGATGCCGTCTATCGGCAAATCGCTTGCCGTGATGAGTAGGTCAATGTCGCCGTCTAGGAGCATTTGGTGTGGTTCGGGTTCAAAGCCAGAGGCAAAATCCAACTCCACATCGCTATACTCGTTACGATAGACATTTAAAATCGGCATGAGCCAATCAAAACAGCTATGGCACTCGCTTGCCAGTCTTAGTTGCCCTGCTTGTCCGTGTGCCAAACGTCTTATGTCGGCTTTGGTGCGAGCGACTTGCGGCAGGACATTATCGGCAAGCTGCAAAACCAAGCGACCTGCTGGCGTAAAGGTTACAGGGCGAGTACGGCGATTGACCAGCGTAATGTCATAATAGCTTTCTAGCTCTTTTAACTGGTGAGAAATGGCGGATGCGGTCAAATTGAGCTCATCGGCAGTCATGGCAAGCGAACCGAGGCGGTCAAGGGCGGAGAGCATTTGCAAATGGCGGATTTCTAGCATGGCGGTTTTGGGTTAAAAATTTTTCAGTATTTTATCATAAAATCAAAAATTTTTCAGGTTAAAAAGGCTAGCAATGAGAATAAGTAGTGATTGATAATGGGGTGTGGTTTGTTGTACACCCAATGAATTCGATATTTGCCATAGGTTTTGGGGGTTGGCTTTGCGTGTCCATAAAAACATCCGCCCAATCATGTCAAAGCCCCATGACGGGGCTTTGATGATGGCATTTAATGATGGTGGTCGTGGCTGTGTCCATGAGAGCTGTGTTCATGACTGTGCTGATGTTCACCATGTCCATGATGATGTTCATGCCCTGCATGAGCGTCTTGGCTCATTTAATGGCTGTGTTCATGACTATGTGCATGACCATGCTCATGGCTATGTTCATGATTGTGATGGGCATGCCCGCCATGATGATGACCGTGCATGAGGTGCATGACGGTAGGCGAGAGCATGACAAACAGCCCTGAGATGAGCATGACAGCACCGCTAAATTTACGCAGGTTAAAGGTCTTGACCTTTTGTTGTAACCATGATAGCGTTGCCCCGGTCATGATAAGCATGGGCAGAGTACCCAGTCCAAAGACAAGCATGAACAGTACGCCCATGATGGGTTCATGTCCTGTCGCCGCCACACTCATCGCCATCACCAAAGCCCCATAGACCAGACCACAAGGCAGCAGTCCCCACAGCAGTCCTGCCCCAAGAGCCTTAGGCAGGCTGTCCATGGGCAGTACCTTTTGACGGATGGGAGCAAGGCGATTCCAAAGACCCAGTCCCACTTTTTCAAGGCGATTTAGAAATGGCACGCCAAGCATGAGCAGGGCGGCAAACACAATCGCCAGACCCAGCACGATGCGGGGCAGGGCGTTGCCCGTCATAAAGGGGGCAAGCACCGTCTCGCCAAAGATGGTTGCAATCAGCCCAAGAGCCATATAACTCATCAAACGTCCAGTGTGATAGGTTGCGATGAGCATGCCACGTTTTTGTGGGCTTAGGTTCTTCATGGAGATGCCAAAAGCAGTTACGATACCACCACACATCCCCATGCAGTGTGGTGATCCCAAAAAGCCCATGGCAAGGGCGGGCGCTAATAATACGATACTCATGCGTCATCCTTATTACGTTGGTTGTTTTGGGTTGCCTTGCTGGCGTGATTTAAGGCATCACGGCGAGCTTGACGGTCATCTAAGATGATTTGGTCGGGGGCATTGTCTAAATCTTCAAACTGGTTGGACTTGACCGCATAAGCAATCGCCCAAATCGCCACAACGAACAACATAAGACTTAGCGGAATGAGTAGGTAGATACTGGTCATGTCATCTGTTCCAAAAGCACAAGTTCTTTGCTAGTTTACCCAAATCAGGGTTTTTTATCTTTTCACTCATCTTTTATATTGGTCATTGATTGGGGCATGCCCATACTCATGGCATTTTTATAAAATGCGTTATGTGGTCATGTTATGTGCAACCAAATAATCATATCTTATTCATGACATTAGGTAAATTGTGTTTGCAAATAATCCACATTTTAACACATTTATCAGTTTTGACAGCAAATTTTTAAAAGCCCATAAAAAATTTATGGTTTTTGGATAAACATAACTTTTTTCTTAAAAGTTTCTTAAATTTCTTAAAAGTTTCTTAAAAGCCGACCGAGCCGATTTAATATTTGGTAGGTGATGCCAAACGTTTAGCATGGATAAATAGCATGGATAAATGGTCATATAAATAGCCATATGAACAGCCATATGAACAGCCATATGAACAGCCATACACTGATTTTTTACAAAATCACTTGCCACAGCTGTAAATTTTTGCGAAAATAAGCCAAATTAGCTTTTTGTTTTATATCTGATAAAGAGTCGCCATTTGTCACTACAATCCCTAAAAATACAGTCTTTACCAAGATTTTCCCTAAACTTTGCCGCCAATATCGTCGCTGCCTTGTGGATGTTGGTGGGGTCAGTACGTGCCTTTAATTGGGTTAAGCCCACGTTTGGGCAGTTTGTGCTATTTGCTTTATTGGCGTTGGCGGTCAATATTTTGTTGGCATGGCTGACAGCACATTTTGGCAGTGATTTTAACGAGCAAGGACTCATCAGTTATCTGATTTGGCCGACCATCATGCTCATTGCAGGGATTTTGCTTGCCAAGCGTACGCTCAACTATTCACTGCTGTTTGTGCCTGTGATTTTGTGGCTTGTGGCGGATACGCTACTGATTTTGGTACAAAGTGGCATGCAGTTTTTGAGCTTGCAAAACTGGCTACCAAACTGGATGTATCGCATTTTGCCCGATTTGTTCGTGGCACTGTTTGTATGGCAGACGGCGGCACTACTTCTGATTTTCGCCAAGCGTTTGCACTGGCAGTGGTGGGAGCGAGTCATCATGATGATAGGGGCGATTGCCCTGTTGGTTGTCTGGCAAAAAAACGTGGCAGACCAACCCATTTTTAAGGTAAAAAACCAAAACCCAACCATCAGTGAAATCGCCTTTTACGCCCAGCCGATGATTTTGGCAGACCATTTGGCAGGCATTGAAAAGTCGGAGACGGGCGAGACCGACTGGTACTTTATGGGTGTGGCAGGGTATAGCGAGTTAGATGTTTTTACCAATGAAATAGAGCAGGCAAAACAGCTGTTTGATGTGCGTTTTGGCACAAAGGGTAAATCGATTGCACTCATCAATAACCCAAGCACATGGCAGTCTGACCCCATCGCCACCAAGACCAGCATTCACGAGACACTCCAAACCATCGGCAAACAGATGAATGCCGATGAAGACGTGCTGTTTTTGACGTTAAGCTCACACGGAGCGGTGGATGAGAGTGGTCAGATTTTGGGGGATTTGGTGCTGGATAATCCGCCACTGGATTTGGATGACATTGACCCTGTGTGGCTAAAAGAGACACTTGACGCATCGGGCATTCGTTGGCGGGTGATTGTCATCTCATCGTGCTACTCGGGGGCATTTATTGAGAGTTTGGCATCACCGACCACGCTCATCATCACCGCATCGGCTGCCGATAGGGCATCTTTTGGGTGTAGTCATAACGCCGATTTGAGTTATTTTGGGCGGGCGTTTTTTGCCGAAGGCTTGCGTGGCGATAAAAACACTTTTGATAATGCCTACGCCTACGCCAAAAAGCGGGTGGGCGAGCTAGAAGCACTTATGGGCTTTACGCCATCGGAGCCGCAGATGTATGTCGGTAGTCTCATGAAAACGGCACTGCCCGAGTTGGAACAAACGCTTTTTGACAACAGTCAAGAGCCGACCATGCCAGCAGATGGCAAGCCTTAACAATAACAAGCCCTAACACACGCGATACATTAAGGAAAAACCATGAAAACCCCCCGACTTGGTGTGAATATTGACCACATCGCCACACTTCGTAACGCCCGTGGCGTGGATTATCCGTGTCCTGTCAAAGGGGCGGTGGTGTGTGAGCAGGCAGGAGCGGACGGCATTACCCTGCACCTGCGTGAAGACCGCCGTCATATCAAGGATGTCGATGTCTATGCCATGAAAGAGGCGATTGGCATTCCGATGAACCTAGAAATGGCGGTAACAGATGAGATGCTCGCCATTGCCCGTGATGTCCGTCCCCAGTGGGTGTGCCTTGTCCCCGAAAAACGCCAAGAGGTGACGACCGAAGGTGGGCTTGATGTTATCAATAATGATAAATTACCCAGCTTTATCAAAGACTTACAGAATGTCGGTATCAAAGTATCACTCTTTATTGACCCTGATACCGCCCAAATTGAAAGGGCGATAGAGCTTGGAGCAGATGCCATTGAGATTCATACAGGGGCGTATGCTGAACGCTGTCTTGAAAATGATAAAGAAAAAATCAGCCATGAGTTAGACCGTGTCAAAATGGCGGTGGCGTTTGCCTTATCCAAGCATCCGAGCTTTTTGGTGAATGCAGGGCATGGCTTGACGGTGGATAATGTTGCTCCCATTGCCCAAATTGACGGCGTTCATGAATTAAACATCGGGCATAGTATCATTGCCGATAGCGTGTTTGTGGGACTAGATAAAGCGGTGAAAAACATGAGACAAGCATTCTCTGATTAACCTTTATTACCATTTATCGGTAAAAAATCCCCATTTTATTGTAAAAGTTGGCACCTTTTATGTAATAAACTGTATTTTTCATCAAAAAAAGGTTGTCAAATTCTTATTTTACCGTTAAGCTATAACTATCTGTCAGAAAGCTGAATTATTTTTTGTAATTTGTATTGAAAAATATTTCCGCTTAATGTTAGAATAGACAGTGATAGTCTAAGTGTGTTTGACTTTATCAAAACCATCCTTTGGAGGAATTTATGAAACTTAATAAAATCGCTTTGGCATTGGTTGCCACTGCTGCTACCGTTGCATCTGCTGGCGTAACCGTAACCCCACTAGTTGGTTACCAATATCAAGACGAAGCTCACAAAAAGCAACGTGAGATTTTTAAAACTGGTCAGCAACTTAACGGTGCTAACACCAATGCACCTACCAACCCAACAAATGGCGGTGTTGCTCTTGAAAGCGACCTATATACTGGCGTAGCCCTAGGTGTGGAACTAACCCCATCTACTCAGTTCCAAGCAGAATATGGCGTAACTGACACTGATGCAAGAGCTTCAAAAGCTTCTGCTAATGCTCATCCTAGAAACGTATTTGATGCCAAAGAAGAAATCATCTCTGGTAACTTCCTAATTGGTACTGAGCAGTTTTCAGGCTACACCAACAATAAGTTCAAGCCTTATGTGCTTATCGGTGCAGGTCAAGCCAAATATAAAGTAGAAAGCCGTGAACAACTTCTTGATGGCACACCAGCTGGCACAGAAGTATCTGAATCAAAAGACACCATCGGTAACCTAGGTCTAGGTGCTCGCTACCTAATCAACGATGCCTTAGCTCTACGTGGCGAAGCTCGTGCCGTTCACAACTTTGACAACGCATGGTGGGAAGGTCAAGCCCTAGCAGGTCTTGAAGTAACCCTAGGTGGTCGTTTGGCACCTACCGTACCTGTAGCACCTATTCATGAGCCTGTGGTAACTACACCACCAGTGGTAACTACACCACCAGTGATTGTGATTGAAGCACCAGAAGTTGTTGATAGTGATGGCGACGGTGTGGCTGACCATCTAGATCTATGCCCAAATACCCCACGTAACGTTGTGGTAGATGCTAACGGCTGTCCAGTTGAGCGTGCAGTACAAGAAGACCTACGCATGGAACTTCGTGTATTCTTTGACCGTGACAAGTCAAACATCAAGCCACAGTTCCGTGAAGAAGTTGCCAAAGTTGCAGAAAAAATGCGTGAATTCCCGAACGCTACTGCTGCCATCGAAGGTCATGCTTCTAAAGACAGCAAGCGTTCAAGTGCTCGCTACAACCAACGCCTATCAGAAGCTCGTGCAAACGCTGTGAAGTCTATGCTGTCTAACGAGTTTGGTATCGCTCCTAACCGTGTTTCTGCGGTAGGTTATGGCTTTGACCGTCCTGCGGTGCCTAACGATACTGCTGAAAACAAAGCACTTAACCGTCGTGTTTATGCAGTTATCCAAGGTAACAAAGTAACTAACGTTGTAGAAACCAAATAATCTTCTGATTATTCAAAAACCATCCAAAGTGATTTGGGTGGTTTTTTGTTTGCTAATAAAATTGGCATTTTATATTATTATTGGTCAAATCCATGCTATAATAGACAGCTTTTGTGTAAGCTCTGAGCTTGCACCCATATTTTTTTATTCAAAATTTTGAGATTTTATGTCAAACAATATCCAACATCTACGCAATATTGCCATCATTGCCCACGTTGACCACGGTAAAACAACCTTGGTTGATAAACTTCTACAACAATCAGGTGCCTTGGGCGAGCGTGCGGGTGAGATTGAACGAGTCATGGACTCAAACGCCCTAGAAAGCGAGCGTGGTATCACCATTCTTGCCAAAAATACCGCCATCAAGTGGACGGACAAACGCACCGATACCGAATACCGCATTAACATCGTGGACACCCCCGGACACGCCGACTTTGGCGGTGAAGTGGAGCGTGTGCTGTCTATGGTGGACTGTGTGCTACTGTTGGTCGATAGCCAAGAAGGCCCGATGCCACAGACTCGCTTTGTGACCCAAAAGGCGTTTGCCCGTGGCTTAAAGCCGATTGTGATTATCAATAAAATCGACAAACCTGCCGCCCGTGCTGATTGGGTGATTGACCAAGTCTTTGATTTATTTGATAATCTTGGTGGTACAGACGAACAACTTGATTTTCCGATTGTCTATGCCTCGGGCATTAACGGCATTGCAGGACTATCGCCTGATGAGCTTGCCCCTGACATGACCCCCTTGTTTGAGACCATTGTGGACATCGTTGAGCCACCAAAAGTGGACGTGGACGGTGCATTCCAAATGCAAATTTCAAGCCTTGACTACAACAGCTTTGTTGGCGTGATTGGCGTGGGTCGCATTCAGCGTGGCTCGGTCAAGACCAATACCCCTGTGGTGATTGTGGATAAAGACGGCAACAAGCGTAACGGTCGTATCCTAAAAATCATGGGCTATCATGGACTTGAACGTGTGGACGTGGACTCTGCCCAAGCAGGCGACATCGTCTGCGTAACGGGCATTGACAACCTTAACATCTCAGACACCATTTGCGACCCCAAAGAAGTCGAAGCCTTGCCAGCGTTATCGGTGGATGAGCCGACCGTATCGATGACTTTTCAGGTCAATGACAGCCCATTTGCCGGCAAAGAGGGTAAATTTGTCACGTCTCGCAACATTCGTGAACGCCTAGACCGTGAACTGATTCATAATGTGGCACTGCGTGTTGAAGACACCGACAGTCCAGACCGCTTTAAGGTATCGGGTCGTGGCGAGCTACATCTGTCTGTTTTGATTGAAAACATGAGACGTGAGGGCTTTGAGCTGGGTGTATCTCGACCAGAAGTTATCATCAAAGAGATTGATGGTGTGATGTGTGAGCCTTATGAGAACGTGACTTTTGATGTCGAAGAACAGCATCAAGGGGCAGTCATGGAGCAGATGGGTAACCGCAAAGGCGAGCTGACCAACATGGAGGTGGACGGCAAAGGTCGTATCCGTATCGAGGCAACTGTGCCGTCTCGTGGACTTATCGGCTTTCGCTCGGAGTTTTTGACCATGACATCTGGCACGGGTATCATGACATCAAGTTTTAGCCATTATGGCGAGATGAAAGAGGGTGCGGTTGCCAAACGTCAAAATGGCGTACTCATTTCTATGGTAACAGGTACTTGCCTAGGCTATGCTCTGTTTAGCTTGCAAGAGCGTGGTCGACTGTTCGCCAAGCCACAGCTTGAAGTTTATGAAGGTATGATTGTCGGTATCAACTCTCGTGGCGATGACATGGTGGTCAACCCAACCAAAGCCAAACAGCTGACCAACATCCGTGCGTCAGGCTCGGACGATGCGATTATCCTGACCCCTGCCTTGGAGTATAGCTTGGAGCAGGCGTTAGAGTTTATCGAAGATGATGAGCTTGTCGAAGTCACGCCAAAATCCATCCGTATTCGCAAAAAGTATCTGACCGAAAATGACCGTAAGCGTTTTGGGCGTAAAAAGGATGCATGATAAGTAAAGCTAAAACCATAAGTTAAAAATTCTTAATTGAATTTAAAATTACTTATAGTATCTTAGCGAATCTTTGTGTTTTGGTAATGACCATTGACAAAACTACTTTATGATAATAAGATTATTTATCATAAAGTAGTTATTTTTTTAGGGCATATTGAACCCAATGTTTAAGTTTTTTTGATGGCTTTAACAAATCAGATAAATTAAATAAATCAGACGGGTCAATATCAAGCAAGACAAACAGTGCGTAAGCATATAGACACTGCCCATATAGAGATAAACCATGAGTATGCTTCAAGAGTTTAAAGAATTTGCCGTTAAAGGCAACGTGATGGATTTGGCAGTTGGTGTCATCATCGGCGGGGCGTTCGGCAAGATTACCACGTCATTGGTCGATGATGTGATTATGCCGGTCATCTCTGCGGCGATTGGCGACGTGGATTTTAGCAACATGCTTATCCCACTTGCCGAAGTGCCAGAGGGTACAGCGATGACTTACGCCGCCTTAAAAGAGGCGGGCGTGCCTGTATTGGCGTATGGTAATTTTATCACGATTTTGATTAATTTTATCATCCTAGCATTCATCGTATTCTTGCTTGTTAAAGGCATGAACAAAATGCGTAGACAAGCCGAAGCAGAACCAGAAGCTCCTGCCGAGCCATCAGAAGAGGTATTGCTACTGCGTGAGATTAGCCAAAAGCTAAGCAAATAATTAGCATGTATCATACCCAAAACCCATCATCTGATAGATGATGGGTTTGTTGTTTTGATGGGTTTAGACCACCTTTTCAAAGCGAACAATGCTCTCAACGTGTCCTGTATGACAAAACATATCCATAACCCCTGCATGAGTCGCCCGATAGCCCTGCTCGGCAAGGCGAATGCTGTCTCGGGCAAGCGTGGCAGGGTCGCATGAGACATAGACGATACGGCGGGCATCAAATCGCCCCAGATAATCCATAACTTCCCATGCTCCTGTGCGTGGCGGGTCAATGAGTAGAGCATCCACCTGCCCGACCCACGGCTTATCTGAGAAATCTTGGGTTAAATCTTGAACAGAAAAGTCGGTGTTGGTAAGCCCGTTGTCCCTAGCATTCATCGTAGCACGCATGACCATGTCGGTGCTACCTTCCACGCCGATGACCCTGCCTGTATCTCCCACACATTTGGCAAGAGCAAGCGAAAAGTTACCCAGCCCACAAAACAAATCCAGCACTCGCTCGCCTTGCTTTAAATCTAGAAGACGGCAGGCAAGCTCAACCATTTGCCGATTGACCGATAAATTGACCTGTGTAAAGTCGGTGGGGCTACTTTGTAAGGTTAAGCCAAACTCAGGCAAATGATAAAACAGTCCGCCTGTCGGGGGCGTGGCGTGGCTCATGGGCAGTATTGCCTTGTCCGTGCTATCAATGCGGTAAATGCTGTCATATCCTTTGGGCTGTAAATAAACTTGCCAATTAACGGGCTTGCCAAAATGGATAAGTTTGGCGGTGTCGGCTTTATTGATTGGCTTGGTATGGCGGACGATAAGAGCCACGCTTGGCAAGTCGCCCATTTCTTTGCTCGCATTCTCGCCCATAGCGATTTCTAAGTGGGTAATACTGTCTTTGATTTTTAGCGTTTTTAAAAGCTGTTTTAAGTCATCTAATCTATCGCCCACACGCCTATCCAAAATCGGACAAGTGCCAATGTCCGTCAAAAAATTACTCGCTCGCTCACGAAAACCCACAATGAGCCTACCTGTCTTGGGTAGGTAACGCACGCCCAAACGGGCTTTGGTGCGATAATGCGTTCTGTCGCCCACGATTGGCGACAGCCATGTGGCAGGGGCAATGCCTGATTTGGCAAGGTGGTTTTGTAGGACGGACTGTTTGTGTTTAATCTGCTCGTCCACGTCAAAATGCTGTAAGGTGCAACCGCCACATACCCCAAAATGCGGACACATGGGAGCGGTGCGGTGGGGGCTTGAGGTTAGCACGTCCAAGCAGTCGGCTTCGTCATAGCTTTTTTTGGATTTGGTAAGGGTTGCCGTTACCGTCTCGGTGGGTAGGGCGTGGCTAACAAAGACTTTTTTGCCCGATTTGTCGCCATGCGTGTCATCATAGGTTGCGATACCACGCCCGTCATGGGTTAGGGCGGTGATATGTAGGGTGATGGGTGTTTGGGTTTGCTTGGATTTGGATAACTGGTGGGTCATGAGTGCCTATTTTTTGGGTATCATAAATGGGCATTATATCATTATTGGCGGTGGGCATTGGTATTTTTGGTGTTTGGCATTATAATAAGTAGGGTCTATTGATATTTATACTTAACAAACTTAATATTTACCACAGGCTTTGTAGGGGCGTGCTTTCCACGCCCTTGATGATACCACACATCATAAATTTGCGGTAATTTTAACGTTCTTCATCTATATGTGAAAATTATGTGCGAGCTATGTAACATCAACTCCTTTATCATTCATGACAGCCTAGCTGATGAGCAAGACAATACCGAACTGTCTGCTGATGAAAAAGATAATAATGACAATCCCGACAACGAGCAGGCTTATCCTGTATCGGGCGGTGCGTTGTGATTTTTGCCAGTCATGAGCCGTTTTTGCAATCTCGTGCTCAGATGCTTATCATGCCCGTTAGTACGGACGGTAACATCGCCCACCCTGTCATCGCAAGGTGCAAAGGTTTGTATGCCGATAACTACGAGCATTATCAAAAAAAGGCAATCGGAGGCGAGTTGTCGCTTGGCGATGCGGTGGCGTTTCGTATCTCTAAGCAGACCACGGGGCTTGGTGTGCGGACGGGCGGGGTAGAATATGTCGGTAGCCTTGTCGTCCAAAAATTCCCCGAACAGCCCATCAGCGTGCGAATGCTCACACGCTGCCTAACCGCCCTAAAACCATACATTTGCGAACTCATGCGGTACAAAGGACTCAGACGTGTGGCGATACTGGGGTCGGCTCTGCTGATCAAGGACACCGCCCAAGAGAGCAGTGCGGTAGAATGGCTCACCGCCGAGCATGTCATGAACGTGTGCCAAGACGTGCTGGGGGACGTACCAAAACTGACTGTTGAGGTGCATTTTGGGCGAGATACACCGCTATCTTTTGCAAAAAATACTTGAAAATGATGATGGCTTCGGCTATAATGCACACCACTTGCGAACGTGGTGGAATTGGTAGACACGCTATCTTGAGGGGGTAGTGCTTCACGGCGTGAGGGTTCAAGTCCCTCCGTTCGCACCAAATAATCCTTTAAAAATCAAAGGCTTAGTCTGTATAATAGGATTAAGCCTTTTTTGTGTTTATGACAAGGTGATAAATACAAGGTGGCAAGATTTGGGGGTTGCTTTACTACCCCCGCTTTTTATTTTGCTATCTTTTCTCGATACTCATCAGATAGTCATTATAACGATATTGGTTTATCTGACCCGTCCCAATCAAATCAATGGCTCGGTCAATCATCTCTATCGGCACATTGAACCACTCGCTAGGCTTATAGTAGCGACCGTCTTTTGCCAGCAGTCTCATGTTGAGCTTTTGCTCGGCAAAAAAAGAATGTAAGATGAACTCAATCTTTTGGGCATTGGCGTTACTCATCTCGTATTCGGCGATGATTTCTACGTCGCTGTACAAAAAAGTCTCATCATCCAAGCAGTTTTTGATACGCTCATCACCTGTGCCTTTGGTAAAGCCGATTTTGTGCAAATGCAAATAACGCATGAACTCCGCCCTAGGCTGAGTCAGGCGAGCGACATAAATCACGCCCGTGCGAGCATCATCGTGGGTTCTGAACAAATCATCATCTGACAGCGGGAACTGCATGAGCCACTCATCATCAGTCATTAGCACATGATGACTGGTCTGTCTGTGCTTGGATAGGGCGGTTGCCAGCGAGCGTGCCAGCATGTTGGATTCGGTGCCGTTGGCAAAAACTAGGCGAATGCGGTCTTTAAAAAGACTGTTTTGGCGACCGCTGTCTTCATAGATGTCAGCGACGAAACAGAGCATGCCTTGCAACACGAACACGGCATTTTTTTTGACATAGTCTGTGGGACGGCTGTTTTGGATTTTGTATTTGCCCTGTTGGATGAGCTGTTCAATCTTAAAAAATATCGGGCGAAAGTTGTCAAAATCAGGACAAGGGTATCTGTCAGCGGTATCATCAGGGGTATTTAGTATCCTTTTTTTGGCACGAATGCTGTGGGTGTTGTCGCCGAGTATGTCCACGTTGCCAATGTCATCTAACAAGCCTAGCCTGTCTGATGAAAAGATGTCATCCAAAGACTGCACGGATGGGGTGGTCTGTTCATGATGTGCTGTCATATACTCTCTCATGCTCTCTCATGCTCTTTTATAATAAGCCAAAGCGGTCATGTGCCAGCAAAACATCTCTTTGCTCGGCGTTGTGTTGTATCGATGATAACGCTATCGCCAACAGCTCTTCGTCAAAATCATCACTGTCCATCATGGGTGGTCGCCCCTGTTTTTCATAAAACGCCATAATCTCACCAAAGCGGTGGGTGAGTATGTCATCTGCGGTATGGATGGTTTTTTGGGGTGCGATTTGGACGTCATCTAGCAGGGTGCTTGTCTCATTGGCGAACAAATCATCGAGATTGTGATATTTTCGGCTCTCATATAGGGCGTTGATGTTCATGCGTTATCCTTGGTGTTTTGTTGTTGGCGTAAACGCTCTGCTTTTTTGTTTCTGACCCATGCCAGCACCAGTCCCATGCGTGCTTCTCTGGGGTCGGTTGAGTTCGGGTCGGGTTCTCGCCCATGGGTTTTAAAAAACCGCTCTATCAAAGTCCAGCTTTGTACCGCTTCGGCTTCACTGATGTTGGATTTGGTGGCTTTGACCACGTTATTGATGGTTTTTAGGGTGTCGCTGTCTATGTTTTTTGACAGCACTTCATACGCCTTGGCAAAGGGGTTGACCGCATGAATCAAATCCACGGGGATTTTATCCACGTTGATGAATTTTTCGCCGATTTTGACAAAGCCATGCACGCTCTTTTTGGTGGTGGTCTGGGTGTGGGGGTCAAAAATCTTGGCATCATCAGGCAAATCTCTGTGGCGGACATGCTCGGCGATGACCGCCCTTTGTTCTGGGCTTAGATGCTCGGTGTTGATGTATCTGCCGTCTTGAAAGATGTACAGCTCTTCGTTCTCTATCACGGCATCAGGGCTGATGTCATCGCCATCAATCATACCGCCATGGCTGTTGATGTACACCTGAGCGAGTAGCCCCTGCATGACTTGGTCGGTCTCTTTGTCGTCCAAATCAGGATAGCGTGTGCGGATAATCTGTGGGATGATGGTGTCATTGATGATTTCTGAGTCCACCACGTTTCTGCCTTCGTCGCTGGACAGGTATTGGGCAGACACACGGGTGTCTTGGGCGATGGTGGCGATTAGGTCGGGCATGTCTTGTTGTAGGATTTTCTCGGCACGTTTTGATAGGCGACTGCCATCTTTGCCATCATCGATGATGATGGTGCCAGTGGGGAGTTTTTCGTTCTCTGTCAGCGTGCTTCTACGGCGAAAATTGACGTTAGGGGCAAGCACTTGTTCCATGAGTAGCGACAAGGAGATGGCTTTTAGCATGTCATTGACCCCAGAGACGACATCATCTTGGTTTGCATCAGGCTTGGCGATGACGTTGGTAAATTTGGCATGGGTTTTGTCCACACAGTCTCGGGTTGCTCGCCCGATGATTTGCACCACTTCGGTCATGGAGCCACGATAGCCGATGGTTAGGACGTGCTCGCAGTACACCCAGTCAAAGCCTTCTTTTGCCATGCCCAGTGCGATGATGATGTCCATGTCGTCTCGATGGCTGATTTGGGCGAGATACTGTTGGGTTTTTGGGCGGTGCTCATCATCTGTAACCAAATCCGCCAGTTTTAGGGTTCTGCCGTCAGCGGTGGCAACCAACCACACCCCTGTGTCTAGGTCTTGGGCGATGGGTTCGCCGATGATGTCCATGATTTTGCCCACGGTGTTGTATTTGTCCGTTTCGGCGGATTGGGAATTGACGTTGGGGATGTGTACGATGGTTTTTTTGGTGGTGTCAAAGCAGTCACTTAGGGCATCAAAAAACGACTGACCGTAGAATTTATAATCCAAGCTCAGCGATTTTAGATGGGTGTAGCCATTTAGCTGTTCATAGTAGCTATAAGTGACTTTCTCAAACCGCTCTTCGTCTTCTGGGGTCAAGATGGGAATGGCATCGCCCCGAAAATACGAGCCTGTCATGGCGACAACGTGAGCATCCGATACGCTCATTATCTCATCTAAGATAGCCCCCAATCGGCTGTTGTCCGATGCTGAGACGTGATGAAATTCATCAATGCCCAGTAGTACCTTGTCAAACAGCTTAGGGTTGTCCAGCTTGTCATAGCCAAAACGAAAGCTGTGATGGGTGCAGACCAAGACCTGTGCGGGGTTGTCATCTGCCATAAACTCCGCAAAAATCTGAGTCTTGGCGGTGTCGCTGGACAAAGTATTGAGACAAAGATTATAGCGATGTGCCACCTGCCAATCGGCAAAAAATCCCGATGATGTCAAATCAGTACTGGCAAAAGACCGCCCGATGCTCATCTCAGGCACGATGATGACTACTTTGTTGATGCCTTGATTTCTTAGTTTGTCCAGAGCGATGTACATCATGGCACGGGATTTGCCCGATGCTGGGGGCGATTTGATGAGCAGGTATTGGCAGTTGCGTTTGGCAAAGGCACGGGATTGCATTTGTCGCATGCCCATGTGGTTTTCGGCTTGGCTGTCGCCTGTTTGGGTGTAGGTTTTGGTAAGTAGGGAGATTTCGGTCATGGTGCATCCATTATCATGGCAAATACAAAGGCATGCAAAGGCACATCCTAGCACGCCTTAGATGGTTTTATTTTTTACGGGCTTTGTCTGTCTTTTTGGTGGCTTCTTGTTGGATGAGTTTTTCGTAGCGTGCCAACAAAAACGCCAGTCGCTCGGCAGTATCGGCAAAACCCTGTTCACGATACAGCTTATCCACCGCAACATCAAGCCTGTGATGTGCCTGTTTTAGGTTGTCGGGCATGGTCTCAGGGTTGTACAGCTCGGCAAGTGTCTTGCCTTGGTGCATGGCTCTGGCTCTTAGGATGTCTTTGGCAAGCTGTTCTATCGTTGCCTTATCATCATCGCTGACATCAGGAAATGCAAAGGTGTTATAGACAATCGTGCCTGAGTAGCGGTAGTCACTTTTTAGTCTGCCCGCCACCAATCTCATCCAGTCGTTATGTGCCTGTGATGTTAAT
This sequence comes from Moraxella sp. K127, assembly GCF_015223095.1. NCBI lineage: Bacteria > Pseudomonadati > Pseudomonadota > Gammaproteobacteria > Moraxellales > Moraxellaceae > Moraxella > Moraxella sp. K127. The sequence continues at coordinate 30,407 of NZ_JADFBZ010000016.1, forward strand.
ATGCCAAAATCAAACATGGTGGCATTGGGAATGATTTGATTGGCGTTGGTGGAAATAATATCATGATTTAAAAAATCAATGGGAATATAAGGGCGACGTTCTGATGACACGCTTGGCACAAGAATGTATTTACCCGATGTGGGCTGACGGATTTCCCCAAATAAATGTGGCGTATCTGCCAATTCTCGGGTTTCTTTACGGGTGCTTTTTTGACGAATGGCTTGAACTGCTTGCACTCGCTCTAAGACAAAGGGCATTTTTGCAAGCTCATCATCATTAATGCCAGCAAGCCATAAGCAAAAACGTTGTTTGCCATTTAAAAATTCATCAGCACCCAGCAGTTTTTTTATCCATTTTTGGGCTTGCGGTTCTTTGGCAGTCAGTGCGTCTTTTTCATCAGCGGTTAATAATAGATGTCCCCCATCATTTGGCATACTGCCAAATTCCATCGGCGATTGGTTGGTAATTGGATTTGAGCGTTTTTCCACAATAATGTCCGACCCTTTGATTAGATAGGGGCTGATATTTTGTGCATGTTCGGTTACGCTGATGTCGGTTTTCTCGTTATAATGATAAAGAGCTTTGTCAATATTTAAAGGGTTGTTTTTGTTGGTTAGACCAATGATGACCACATGTACGGTGGCATTATCACGGGCGTTATTTCTCCAAATGAAACTTGGGTAAGCAAAACCGATGGTTAGACCCATGTCAAACAAGGGTTTAAACAGCAATGAAACTTGTTCGCCTTGTACGATAGAGTTGGTGGCAACCAATGCCATTTTCGCATGGCTATTTTGAATGTATTGTCCAGCTTTATAAAACCAACACGCCACATAATCTAAGGTGTTTGCTCCCTTTATTTTTTTAAAAACAAGTTCCATGTCTGCTTTTTGTTCTTCATTGCGTTTGGCTTTTCCGTTAAATGGGGGATTGCCCACGATATAAATCTCATCGGTGCCGTTATTGGGGCAGACTTTTTGCCAATCGGTGCGTAGGCTGTTGCCCTGAACGATATGCCCGCCTTGTTGTAATGGCAAGGTGTCACGACAATGCCCGAATTTTGACCGAAAAATCGCATTCATCTGATGGTCTGCCAGATACAGCGACAAATGGGCGATTTGTACTGGAAAATCATCATAATCAATGCCATAAAAATGACCAAGGGGTATCTGACTGTCATACCCAAGCCCCAACCCCAGCTCCAAGTGTTTGTCATCAAACTCAGGCTTGCCACCGATGAGTAACTGCAAGGCATGGATGGTGTCCATCTCCAAATGGCGTAGGGCTTTATAAGCGGTAATCAAAAAGTTGCCCGAACCACAGGCAGGGTCAAAGACTTTGATGCCACGCAGGCGGGTGAGAAAATGTTCTAGGCGTGCTTGTTTGTTGTTTTTGGATTTGTTGTCATCGCTTAGTGCCAGTAGTGTGTTCAGCTCTTGGCGTAGGGGTGCGATGAACAGGGGTTCTATCACTTTTTTGATGTTGCTCACGGACGTGTAGTGCTGTCCTAGCTGACTTCTCTGGGCAGGGTCAATGACCGCTTGGAACATGGAGCCAAAGATGTCAGGGTTAATCTGACTCCAATCCAAGCGAGCACACTCAATCAAGACACGCCGAGAGCGACTGGTAAAGATGGGAATGGCATAAAAATCCTTAAAAATCCCGCCATTGACATAAGGAAAACCGTGTAAATAGGATGGGTATTCGGTGCGTTCGGGGCTGTCTTCTGGCAGGTTTAGCACGCTAAATAGGTTTTCAAAAAATACCGCAAGGTCGCTACCGTCTGTCTGAGTGACGTTTTGTAAGGTGTGGGCAAAGCTGTCTTTGTCAAAAATGCCCGTATCATCGGCAAAAAAGCAAAATAACAGCCGTGTCAAAAATAAGTTTAGGGCATGAATGTCGTCTTTGTTCTGTTTAAAATCGTTGTGTTTTTTGAGCTGGTCAAACAGTCGCCCCATTTTCTCAGATGCTTTGACATCGGCAGGGTGTTCGCTGTATGTTTGGCTTTTTTCAATGCCAACCAAGGGCAAAAAGAACGTGAAGTCGGAGTTTATCTCATCAAACCGCTCGATGCTAAGCGTGTCATCTAGTTTGGTGTCATACGCCAAAATCTTGTCAAAGTCGGTCAAAAAGATGATGCGGATTTTTTGGCGTTTGATGGCGGGATTGGCTTTGATGGTGTCAAGTAGGGCGTACAGCTCGTCAAAGCTGGTCGCTTTGTCCACCTGCTCAAAGTATAAGTGGCTTTTTCGTGCCATGCCGTTTAGCCCACTGCCTGCGATGGGGTTGGTGCCATTTTTTAGGTTGGTGATGGTGCTTTTGGATGTGCCTGTTAGGGTCAGTAGCTCAAAAAAGAAGGTGTCGGGGTTTGGGTCTTTGCCCAGTTGTTCTAATTGTTCATAAAAGTGGGTTTGGTTAAATGACATGGCATGCTCCTAGTTGATGAGTGGATTATAAAACAAATATGAACAAAGAAAAAGGGCGATTTGTGATTTGTCCCATGACCTATAAAAAAATGGCTCAGTCCCATTTCCAACTTTATATGAGTGATTGATTTGTTCAGGGCGAATTGCAATTTTTCCCCACAACCCAAAAATAATTATGAAATAGGGCGTGTTGAACTTTGGTATTTGCAATGAAAAATGAGAAAAATCGCACGTTTTTCAAGGAAAAAACGCAGGTTGATAGTTATTCTATCAGACAAGTTTTTGACGATGAAAAACAAGATTTAGCCATTTTTCATGCAAAAATTGATAAAAGTGTTAAATTTTCATCTTGTTTTATAAAAATGTTATCAATGTTCAACACGCCCTAATCAAAAAGTTGCCATTTTAAGTTGAGATTGGCGATTTGCCATGCACCAAAAAATCCGCCCCATACAGAGCGGATTTTGTCAAGGTTGGCGATTAACCACCAAAGTCATCAAGCAAGATGTTTTCATCTTCGACGCCCAAGTCTTTGAGCATTTTGATGACGGCAGCGTTCATTACCGGTGGACCACACATGTAGAATTCACAATCTTCTGGGGTAGGGTGGTCTTTTAGGTAGTTTTCGTACAGGACGTTGTGAATAAAGCCTGTATAGCCTTCCCAGTTGTCTTCGGGCTGTGGGTCAGACAAAGCCACGTTCCAAGTGAAATTTGGGAACTCGGCAGCCAGACCGTCATAGTCTTCGACATAGAACATCTCACGCTTAGAGCGAGCACCATACCAAAAGCTGATTTTGCGGTCAGATTTTAGGCGTTTTAGCTGGTCAAAGATGTGCGAACGCATGGGTGCCATACCTGCACCACCCCCGATGAATACCATCTCGGCTTTGGTGTCTTTGGCAAAGAACTCGCCATAAGGACCTGATACGGTAATCTTATCCCCTGGTTTTAGACTAAACACATAGGACGACATTTTGCCCGGTGGGATGTTGTCAGGCCCCCGTGGTGGTGGGCTTGCGATACGAATGTTAAACTTGATGATGCCCTTTTCTTCGGGGTAGTTTGCCATAGAGTAGGCACGAATGACAGGCTCATCAACCTTGGATGTATAACGCCATAGGTTAAAGTTATCCCAGTCTTCGTGGTATTCTTTGGCGATGTCAAAGTCTTTGTAGTGGACTTCGTGCGGTGGGGCTTCTAGCTGTACATAGCCACCAGCACGAAACGGCACGACTTCGCCTTCGGGGATTTTTAGGGTCAGCTCTTTGATGAACGTTGCGACGTTGTCATTAGAGATGACTTCACATTCCCATTTTTTGACACCAAAGAATTCAGGGTCAATCTCGATTTTCATGTCTTGTTTGACGGCAACTTGACACGCCAAACGCATGCCTTCACGAATCTCGCCTTGGGTAAAATGACCTTCTTCGGTGGGTAGGATAGAGCCACCACCGTCTAGCACTTTACAGCGACACTGACCACATGTGCCACCGCCACCACAGGCTGATGACAGGAAAATGCCTTCGCCTGCCAATGTCTGCAAGAGTTTGCCCCCAGCGGCGGTGCTGACGCTGTTATCGGGGTCATCATTGATGTTGATGGTTACGTTGCCAGAGCTTACCAATCGTGAGCGTGCGATAAGGATAACTACCACAAGGCTCATGATGATGGCGGTAAACATGGCAACGCCACCAATAGCTGTACCAAACATACTTTCTCCTTATAAGCTCATACCGCCGAATGACATAAAGCCAAGCGACATTAGACCGACGGTAACAAACGTGATGCCAAGACCACGAAGCGGGCCGGGTACGTCTGAGTATTTGAGTTTTTCACGGATACCTGCCAATGCTGTAATCGCCAACGCCCAGCCAAAGCCAGAACCCACACCATAGACGATGGATTCGCCAAAGTTGTAGTCACGCTCTACCATGAACAGTACGCCACCTAGGATGGCACAGTTTACGGTGATGAGTGGCAAGAATACGCCTAGGGCGTTATATAGGGCAGGGACGAATTTGTCCAAAAACATCTCCAAGATTTGGACAGTTGCCGCAATCAGAGCGATGTAGCTAAGTAGCCCCAAGAAAGACAAATCGGTGTTTGGCATGCCTGCCCACGCCAATGCCCCGTCTTTTAGCAGGAATTGGTAGAGTAGGTTGTTTAGCGGGACACAGATGGTCATCACAACGATAACCGCAATGCCCAGCCCGATGGATGTTGAGACTTTTTTGGAAACGGCGATGAACGTACACATACCCAAGAAAAAGGCAAGTGCCATGTTTTCGATGAATACGGACGTGATGAATAAACTGATGTAATGTTCCATTAGTGTGATTCCCCCTTAGAATTTTGTGCGATGACAAACTCCGCAGGCTCTTGTTGCTCGGGCTTCCAAAAACGCACGATGGCGATGAACAGAGCGATGACAAAGAATGATGACGGGGGCAGTAGTAACAAGCCGTTCGGGATGTACCAACCACCATCAGTGGCTTTTTCTAGGATTTGGATATCAAACCAACTGCCGTTACCGATAATCTCACGGATACTTGCCACAAAAATCAATACCGCAGAGTAGCCCAGACCGTTACCGATACCATCGATAAAGCTCGGAATGGGTGGGTTGCTCATGGCGTAGGCTTCGGCACGACCCATGACGATACAGTTGGTGATGATGAGTCCGATGAACGCACCTAACGATTTGGCGGTGTCATAAGCGACGGCTTTTAGGACTTGATCCACCACGATAACCAGTGATGCAATCACCACCATCTGTACGATGATACGAATCGATGATGGGATTTTGTTACGAATGGTTGAGATAAAAAAGCTAGAAAACGCCGTAACCAAGGTCAAAGCAATACACATGACAAGGGCGTTTTTGACATTGGTCGTTACCGCCAATGCCGAACAAATGCCCAAGATTTGTAGTGCGATGGGGTTGTTATTAAAAATCGGCGTGGTTAAAATTTTCTGAGTATCCGCCATGATTATGCTCCTGTACCGTCAGCTTTGCCAGCTTTTAGGTTTTCCAAAAACGGCTGATAGCCATCTTTGCCCAGCCAAAACTGAACCATGTTATGCACGCCACGACCTGTTAGGGTTGCACCACTGATGCCGTCCACTTGCTCAGGTCTGGCAGTACCTGCCTTGGCAACACCCATGATGACATCGCCGTTGTCGTTGTGAACTTTTTTGTCCACCCATTGAGCACGCCATGGCTCTTCGGTGATGCGAGAACCCAGACCGGGGGTTTCTTTATGCTCGTAGAAGTTCACGCCTTTGATGGTGTTAAAGTCGCTGTCTAGGGTAAGCAGTCCATAGATTTGACCCCACAGACCCGCCCCATGAAACGGCAGGACAATCATGTCAATCTGACCGCTGGCATCTTTGGACAGATACACTTTGCCAAACTTAGGCTTGCCACCGATGGCAGCGATGTCATCTGCTAGGGGCGTGCTAAGGGCGGGGGTGCGAGCGGCTTTGGCGACATCATAGCTTGCGATGTCTGTGATGCCTGCTGCTGCCAGCTCATCGTCGGTGGCAAATGTGCCTGTGTCTAGATTGACCATTCGGACTTCAAAGTCGGCAAAACGCTCTGCCACCATGCTGTTGCTGTCGGTGGCGGGGTTGAATTTGCCTGTGGCGATGAGCACGTTTTTGTTAAAATCAAGCGTGCTGTTGGCGATTTGTTTGGGTTTTAGACCCACCGCAACGGCTGACACCATGACCGAACAGACAAGGCACAGCACCAAAGCGGTTACAAGGGTTGTAACATTACTATTTTTGGCTGACATGAGCTAGTCTCCGTGCTGTTTGACGTTTGATGTTGGCTTGTTTGACAAAGTAGTCAAATAGCGGTGCAAATAGGTTGGCAAACAAGATGGCAAGCATGATACCTTCTGGGAAGGCAGGGTTTATCACACGGATAACCACCGTCATGAAGCCGATAAGCAGACCATAGCACCAGCGACCTGTATTGGTGTGGGCGGCAGAGACAGGGTCAGTTGCCATAAAGACCGCACCGAACATAAAGCCACCGATGACCAAATGCCAATGTGGAGCTAGGCTCATCATTGGGTTGGTCTCAGAGCCAATCATGTTAAAGATAAAGGCAGTCACCACAAGACCGATGACAGCACCGGCAACCACACGCCAGCTGGCGATTCTGGTGTACATCAGTACCGCACCACCGATAAGGATGGCAAGGGTTGAGACTTCGCCGATAGAGCCTTGCATGTTGCCCAAAAAGGCTTGACCCCAAGAGATGGTCTGACCATAAGCGTCTGCAAAGGCATTAGACGGCACACCTGCGGCAGCTTGACCTAGTGGGGTAGCACCGCTATAACCGTCCACGTTATTTAGACCTTTGACAGCCGTCCACACCGCATCGCCTGAGATGTAGGCAGGGTAGGCAAAGTACAAGAACGCACGACCTGCCAAGGCGGGGTTGAGAAAGTTCTTGCCTGTACCGCCAAAGACTTCTTTTGCCACGACCACACCAAAGCTGATACCTAGGGCAACTTGCCACAGTGGAATATCAGGTGGTAGCGATAGAGCGAACAGCACAGACGTTACAAAGAAACCTTCGTTTACTTCGTGTCCACGCACCACGGCAAAGATAATCTCCCACAAGATACCGACCGCAAAGGTGACGATATAAATGGGCAAAAACTGCATGGCACCATAGACCATACATGCTAGGATGCTGTTCGGGTCATAGCCTACCATGCCTGTGATGACAGTACGCCAGCCTGTCGGGTCAATGCCAAAATGCTGTATGGCATTTAGGGCTTGAAAGCCGACATTGTACATCCCCCAAAACATGGCAGGGAAAGTACAGAGCCACACGGTAATCATCATGCGTTTTAGGTCGATACCGTCACGGACATGGGACGCACTGTATGTTTGTGAGCTTGGCTGACGAAAAAATGTGTCAAACATCTCAAAAACAGCATAATATTTTTCGTATTTGCCACCTTTGGTAAAGGACGGCTCCATACGGTCAAAGATATTGTGAATAAATTTCATCGTTTAGCCTTCCTGCTCAATACGGGTCAAGTTATCACGCAAAATATCGCCAAACTCATATTTACCGGGCGATACAAAGGTGCAAAGTGCCAAATCTTCTTCGTCAAGCTCCAACGCACCAAGCTCCACCGCTTCTACAATGTCGCCAACGATGAGTGAGCGAAGTAGCTGAGTGGGTAGGTAGTCTTGGGGCATGACGGTTTCAAATGAACCGATTGGCACCATGGCACGGGGTGAGCCGTTGGTTGTGGTGGTAAAGGCGTATTTTTTGCCTTTGACAAACTGAGAGATATAAATCGGTAACGTTGAAAAACGGTTCGCACCTAAGGTAAAAAAGTGCATGGCAGGGCGTTCACGACCTTCGACTAGCACCGAGACTTGATTGTGAAAACGACCCAGATACGCCACCGCACCGCTTGCCTTGCGACCTGACAGCACCGACCCTGAGATGATGCGGTTGTCATTGCCGTTAAGCTCGCCATTGGTCAAGGCGTTCAAATCCGCCCCACGATGAGTCTTGATAAGGCGTGGGTTTTTGACGACCGTGCCAGCTAGGCTGATGGTGCGTTCGGTGTGAATTTTACCTGTGGTAAAGAGCTTGCCGATGGCAATCACGTCTTGATAGCCAATCGTCCACACGGTTACGCCACGAGCCAAGGGGTGCAAAAAGTGAATGTGCGTGCCTGCGTTGCCAGCAGGGTGAACGCCGTCAAAACCGTGGTATTCAACACTGCCTGCGACATTGGTGGCTTTGGTTGGGGCGGTTTTGCCATGACAGACAAGCGTCTTTGGCGATAGGATAGAGATGACGACAAGACCGCTGTTAAAATCATCAATATTGGCATTGATGATATCGGCAGGGTCGGCACATAAGGGGTTGGTGTCGGTTGCGGTGACAAAAATCGCTGACGGCGTGCTGTCAAGCTCGGGGGTACGGCTAAACGGACGGGTGCGAAACGCTGTCCATTCGCCAGCGTCGTTAAGCTGGGCGACCACTTCTTCACGAGATAGCTTGGCAAGGCTGTCTTTGGCGTGGGCTTTAAAGCCAATCTCATCGCCTTGGGCGACTTCGATGACCAGGCTCTCAAACACACGTCGCTCGCCACGGTTGATGGCGATGACCTTGCCCGATGCAGGGGCGGTATATTTGACCCCCAGACGCTTTTTGTCTTCAAACACCACCTGTCCTTTGGCGACTATATCGCCTTCCTTGACGTGCATGGTCGGACGCATACCGATATAATCATAACCGATAAGGGCGACATGAGTAGGTGTGTGTTCGCTAATTTCTTTGGTTGGCTCGCCTGTGATAGGCAAGTCCAACCCCTTTTTTATGGTAATCATAAGCGGATACTCACTCTGAGTGAAATGACCATACCAGACTCCTGTTGGTACACACGAGAGCTTTAACGCTGACCTTAAACTCCTTAACAACACGTTAATGCTTTGTAGTTACAGTGGCGACTGGCTACCTGTTTTGATGAACGTTTAGGGCGTGTTAATTAAAATTTAGATGAATAAGACTTGACAAATCACTGTCTATGACTGGCAACATCATCATGTTTAACACGTCCTAACAATCGTTCTCTTGCCCAAATTAGGCATGAAAATCCTATCTATTATACGCTAAACTTTGATAAATTTACAGAAATTTTTGAGAAATATTAAGGGAATATTAAGGGAATATTAAGGGTAAATGGTTGATTGTCATGATTATGTCAAAAAGATATGAGACAAGATGGGGTGTGATTTTGCAAATGATAATTGTTTATAAAAATATCACCCAAAACGGAAAAACGTCCCATTGATGACAAATGCCACGCTCCACACGCAGATAAGTAGCACGTGAAATCCCATGACTTTTAATGTATTGGCGGTATGCATGCCATTTTCTAGCTTTTTAACCACCCGAAAACGGGCGTGCAAGGCGGTGAGTATCGTCAAGATGAGCCATGTTAATTTACCATGCACAAGGGCGGTCAGCATGCCCATGTTTTGCCCCCAAAGTGATGGGGGTAGTAGGGTTGTTAGCATATAAAAGCCTGTTATCACTTGCACGGCAAGGGCGGTCATGCCCAAGGGTTCATAGCTTTTTTCAAAGGCTAAAAATCCTGCCACGTCATTTTGGCGGATAAAATTGGGCATTAGGCGGATAAGCAGGTATAAATGCCCACCCACCCAAATGCTGGCTCCAAATAAATGTAAAATCAAGGCAATTTTATACATGGTTTTTTCCAACTTGGTTATATGGGTGTGATAAATGATTGGGTTTTTATAAAGTGTTTTTATTTTAAATTTATTTTAAAAACTATTTTCTCCGCCCTGCTCTAAATACAAAAGGGTCATCATAAAAGGCGGGGTCGGCATTATCCCAAAAATACGGCACGCCCAATATCGGCAAGGGATTTAATTGGCGTGGGGTAACATCATCTTTTAAAAAGTTATTTAAATGTTCTGATAATTGATTATCCAACATGGCTAATTGCTCGTTGAGTGATTTTTTAAAAAATGATGAATGAACTTTGATAATCACGGTATGGCTACATAAGGATTTGTAGGGGCTGATGAGTTGCTCCAATAACGCATGACCGAATATAAAGACTTTGGCTTTTTTATTGTTGTCATGATGATAGTCCGCCCAATATTCACGGTTATCCACCAAGCACGTTTGCCAATCAAAACCCACCAAGGCTTGCCCAATGGTAGTGCCAATCTCATCATCGGCGACAACAAGTATCGCCCCATTTTCATCAAATACGGTAATGGTATCTCGCACACGGTTACGTCCGTTGGCGGTGTGGTTGTCGCCCATGTGGGCGAGATGTTTGGCGTTCAATAGCGATTTGGTATGGGGAAAAACCGACCACACGCACGCCCCAAACCAGTCGTGTAGATTATCACGGGTTGGGATTTTGTGGTGTTGCCCGATGTGGGTTTCGTATGCTGTGCCGTGTTCTAGGTCGTTTTGGTGGGTAAAGGCGAGTGGGTAGTTTTGGTAATTTTTTAGGGTAATATCATTGTCGGCAAAATAACCATTTAACCACTCAAAAAGTGGCAGAGCAGGGCGGTCGGCAAATGCCTGATGAATGGACGCATAAGGGGCGAGCCAAGGGGCGGTCGGGTCAATGGTGGCAAAGTCGTGCAAAAAATTGTGTAACAAGTCGGACATGATGACATCAACAGGCGGTAAAATCATCGTGAGCATAGCATATTTTGTAAACTTTGGGTAGTCGGCTTTTGGGGGTAGGGCGTCATAAAAAACTTGCATATTTTCGCACTTGCGTTTAATATGGCGATTATTTATAAAGATGAGAGTATATGATGACCCTATCGCAAACATTTGCCCCTAAATTATCGCAAACATTTGCCCCTAAATTCATGGCGTTGGCACTGATTGGCACATTGGCATTGTCAGGCTGTTCGGTGTTTCGTGTGTATACCATTGACCTACCCCAAGGCACGCCCATCACGTCCGCTCAGGCATCGCAGGTGCAAGTGGGCATGACCGCCGACCAAGTGACTTATCTGCTGGGTAGCCCTGCCATGAAAGACACGCTAAACCCTGACCGCTTTGACTATCTGTATGACTACACCGCAGGCACAGACGGCAAGCGTGCCGACAAAAAAGACATCAAAAACGCCAGTCATTACCTGTCTATCTTTTTTGAAAATGGGCGTGTGGTGCGTATCGCAGGGCGTGAATCACTGCCAAGAAGAAATCAGTAATTAATTATTGTACCATCAGATAAAAATCAGGCAAAGCAGGGTGTTTTGCCTGATTTTTGGTGTGGTTTTTAAAATATCGTCATTCAACAATGCTATAACGGACGATAGCCGAGCTTTTTTAGGCGGACTTTGGATTTGGTTTTGCGTCTGGACATCGGGTCATAGGATAAAGGGCGATAAATCTCCACCCTATCGCCATCTGACAGCACTGTGTCTAGGCGTTTTTTTTGGCTGTATATGCCGACATACCACGCCTTGTGGCTAGGGTCGGCAGTCATGTGCGTGTCGCACCACGCCCCAAAGTCGATAAAATTCGGCAGGCTAAGCCAGCCTGCATGAACTAGGGCTTGGTATAGGGTTGTTCCGTGGGGCAGGATAAGTTCTTGATAGTAGTGCCTGTCCGCGTCTGCATACGCCAAAGCGATGTTTATTGTAGCCATTGCCCGACCCAGCCGATGAGTGCGATGATGATGGCAAGTGGCACGCCAATACGCACCAGCACTCGCCAGATGTTATAACGCCCTTCACTTTTAAAGTTAAAAGTTTTGCGTAAGTGGCTGATTTTCATCACAAAGCCAGAGAACACCGCCAAGATAACGACCGTCAAGAGACTGATGACGACCAGTGCCATTAGGGCGATGTTGGCAGGCAGGGCGGATAACAGCATGGCAAGCACGATACCAGCAGATACGCCCTTGATAAGTCCAAAGCGGATTTTGAGCTGACTGATGGCATAGTACACCAAGAAACTGGCGATGAACAGCATGCCCACACTCGTCACGGCAAAGGATGTTGGCGTGACAAAGGCACTGCCGACCATCAGAGCAAACGCCCCAAGCACAAGCTGAGTAAGCCAGATGGGTAATATCAATCCTGATAAGGGCTTTTTGTTGTTCTTATCCATGACTTGTCGGGTCATGTCCACGCCCAAGAACCAGTACAGACCTGTACCCACGCCCACCGAGAGTAATGCCAAAGAGACCGCCCTTGCCCACTCGCCAAGCGATACAGACGTGATGGTTGGCACACTCACACCGCTAGCTAGACCGCCATCAAAGAGTGAGATAAGCCCGCCGATAGTGACAATGATGACCCCGACCCCGAGCAGGCGAGTTTTGAGCAGGCTTAGGATGAGTGCTACTATCATCGCCCCTGCACTAAGCCCAACGCTTGGCACGCTAAGGTTGAGCTGGGGTAGATGCTGATGAAGTCCTGCTCCAATGCGTGCGGTCATGGTCGCACCAATGAGTAGTGAGACCAACACCGACAGCCCTGCAAAAGCTCGCCATGTCATCTTGGCATCGGCTTCACGGGTAAGCTTTTGCATGCCAAGCCACACGCCATCGCCACTGCGAGCAGATAGGGCAAGCTCGGCAAATAAGACAGGTAGACCCACCACAAGCATGGCAATCACCCACAACAGCCAAAAATCTAGCTCATGAGCCATGCTCGGGGCAATCTGATGGGCAAATAAGAGTGGTAAGGCACATGCCACAAAAAACACGGTATAACGAGATAACATAGCAAGCTCTGGTTGGGCGGTTAGGGATGGATAAGGGTAAGCAAAAACCAAATAGGGGCAAAATCAAGCAACGACAAAACCCCAATCAAGGGGTTTTATTACACACAAGTCTAAATCTGACAAATCAGTGAACGGCACTGATAAATTCAGATAGCATTTTGATGTCTTTATCAGACAGTTTGGCTGCCACGATTTGCATCATGCCTTTTTCGTCTTTTTTGGCAGAGTCGTTGGTACGAACCTGTTCTGCCATGAGACCTTCATCTTCACGACCTGCGGCACGGAACAGTTTTAGTTGAGTTGAGATATAGGTAGCATGCTGACCGCCAATGCGTGGGAACGCCGCCCAGTCATTGCCTGCCCCTTTGGGGTCATGGCACCCTGCACAAGGGATGATACCACGACTCTTGTCGCCACCTAGGTAGAGCTTTTGGGCGGTGGCGTTCGTGGCTTTGTTGCCATAGCCCGGTAGCCACGGGGCTTGACTGGCATAGTAGCCTGCTACGTTAGCAAGATCTTGTTGGGTAAGTCCTGCAAGTTGTGCCTGCATGATGCCATTTTTTCTGGCACCTGTTTTAAAATCGACCAGTTGTTTGTATAGGTATTTGATGTTTTGACCGCCCAAATTTGGCTGAGCTGGGGCAACCGAGACACCATTGGCACCGTGACAAGCGGCGCAGTTGGCATCTACAATGGCTTTACCTGCTTCGATGTCAAAGGCGGGAACAGTTGGAGCGGCAGTAGCGGTCAAGGCGACAAAACCAAAACCTGTGGCGAGCAACGTTTTGGCTAGCATGGCTTTGGCTGACAAATTCATGGCTTTCATAACAATTTCCTACTAACTTCGGGGCAATCCCCGTGTCTTGGGTTTTGTATCTTTTTATTTGGCTTTTAAAAGTCAAATGGGTAAATCTTGCTTATTATAGCAAGACTTCGCTAAATTTTCCTACAAAAATTGTGGTTTTGGCAACATTTTTTTGCAAAAAGATGAGATTTTAACAAAAAATTATCAAATCAAGCCATCATTATGAACTCATGATTGACAAAAGCCATAAAAATGGGGCATGTACCCAAAAGATGATGTTGCTGTTTGGGTAAACATGCCCCAGTTTTTTATTTTGCCATGTAGTCAATCAATGCCCGAAACTCATCATCGCTACATGTTTGGCACAAGCCCTTGGCGGGCATTTGAGGCATGCCTTTTTTGGTGTTTTTGACTAAGGTTTCCATGCCTTTTTGGGCTTTTAGCCTATCCCATGTGGCTTTGTCGCCTTTTTTGGGGGCGTTTAAGGCACCGCTATCGTGGCAGGTGGCACAGGTTTTCTGGTAAGTCGTGGCGACATCGGCATGGCTTACGCCTGTGGCGACTAGAGCAAGACTGGCAATGGCGATTTGTAATAATTTTGGCATAATGACTCCCACTAAGGGTAATTTGGGATAAATGTGAGAATGACTGTTTTCTCTTATGCTTTTATTATGCAAGTTTTTTGCCAAGTTGCAAGGGATATTTGGTAACTATGCCGAATGCGACTTATTTAGCCTTTGGGTTTTTATCGCTATTTTATGGCTTTCATGATACACTATTTTATCATTTTAGCAGTTATATTTACATCATGACCACCACCGACTACCAAAAAATCATTCGCCAAACCACCTTTTCGCTCTCCGCCCCTACGCTCAAACTTTGTCCGCCTGATACAGGCTTTGAAGTGGCGTTTGCAGGGCGGTCTAACGCAGGCAAATCGTCCGCCATTAACACCATCACTCACCAAAAACAGCTCGCCCGCTCGTCCAAAACCCCAGGGCGGACGCAGATGATTAACTTTTTTAATGTCGGCTCAGAACATAGTCGTATCGTGGATTTGCCCGGCTATGGCTATGCCCAAGTGCCAGAAGCGATGAAAATCAAATGGCAAAAAGAGCTTGAAAATTACCTTGTTCATCGTGAAAGTTTGACGGGGCTAATTTTGCTCACCGACATTCGCCACCCGTTGAAGTATTTTGATGAGCAAATGCTCCATTGGGCAAAGGACGGCGACTTGCCCGTTCATGTGTTACTCACCAAAGCGGATAAATTAAAACGTGGGGCTCAAAAAACCGCCCTTTTGCAAACCAAAAAACAACTGCAAGCCTTAGACTTGCCATTTTCCATTCAGCTGTTTTCGGCATTAAATAAAGAAGGGCTTGATGAATTGGCGGACGTATTGGGCAATTGGCTACATTTGGGCGAAACCTTAAATTTAGAAAATGCGGATTTTGATAATGAAAATTTGGCAAATGATAAATTGGATAATGCAGAATTAAATAATGATAATTAAAAATTTGTGAATTATTGTAGGGGAAAATCACATTCGCTCAAATAAAATTAACAACCATGATTTAAATTAAAAAGGCAAAAAATGACAGGCATTTTATATATCGTTGCCACCCCCATTGGCAATCTAAACGACATGACGGCAAGGGCGATTGACACCCTAAAATCCGTGGACGTGATAGCCTGCGAAGACACTCGCACCAGTGGCAAATTATTAAGTTTTTTTAATATATCCACGCCCACCACCGCCTATCATGAGCATAATGCCGACACGCAGACGGCACGGCTGATAGAGCGATTACAAGGCGGTCAATCGGTTGCCTTGATTTCGGACGCTGGTACACCGCTCATCTCCGACCCTGGTTATCGACTGGTGAAGGCGTGCCATGATGAGAGCATCACCGTTGTGCCGATTGTCGGGGCGTGTGCGGTCATTGGGGCGTTGTCTGTGGCGGGTTTGCCGTCTGATAAATTTAGCTTTGTGGGGTTTTTGCCCGCCAAACAACATGGACGCATAGAGAGCTTAAAGGCATATCAAGACCGTACTGAAACGCTGATTTTTTATGAAGCACCGCACCGAATTACAGATTGCCTATCCGACATGGCGGACGTGTTTGGCGGTGAGCGAGAAGCCACGCTGTGCCGTGAGATTAGCAAAACCTTTGAGACGATAAAAAAATTACCGCTGGCTGATTTATTAGAATTTGTAAAAAATGACTCCAACCAACAACGTGGCGAGATTGTGCTGGTTGTGGCAGGCAATACCCAAAAAGAACAAAAGGCGGATTATGATGAATGGCTACTTGCCATTGCCAAAGAATTACCACCAAAAAAAGCAAGTGCAATCGTGGCGGATGTATTGGGTATTAAAAAAAGTATGGTTTATGACAGACTACTCATATTAACACAAAAATAATTAAGACAAAATAAAACCCAATAAAAGTGATGTTTATTGGGTTTTAAATTAAGGCAATGCCATCACCGCACAATTACACAAATCATCACTATCAAATGCTGTCATTTGTCCTTGTGTGAGATTGGGCACAGGAAATAAACGCACCGTCAAAGGTTTATTGAGACGATATGCCATTGTGCCTGTATCACGCATGATATGTACGATTTTATCAAATGGCGTATTACCTTCAATTGGCACAGTATCAAGTCCAATACCACAAACACTACTAAATGTCAGCAATCCATGAATATCAAAATCACCCCTTTGTGTGCCAATCGCCAATCCTGTGTCCTCAGTAACAGCAAGCATAAGTCCGCTAAATCCCACCTGTGTAACCGCAATACTTTTAAATACTTTAGTTAATAATGCTGAAATCTCAACCGTACCAGATGCCCCAAAAAATGGCACGCCCAATAATTCATAAAGTTTTGTCATTGATGAGCAATTTTTTGATGGGGCAGCAGAAGTGTCAATGCCAATAAAACGATAATTATCTGTTAATGTGGTGTTATTGACAATGTCGTTGATTGGTAAAATATGCTGACTTAGGGCTTGGTGCATGGTTTGATATGCCAATTGCATAAAATCAGCGTGGCTTAATTGTGATTTTTCGTGTTGAATGTCATTTAAGGCAGAAACCAATAAATCAGGCGTTTCAAGTCCCACTACTAACACATTGCCTAATTCGTTACGATGATAACTGGCAGGAAAATAAGGAATGAAAGAATTGCAATTAAAATTGACGGTAAAATTAAAATTACCTTGTCCATTTGGGGTAATGTTGGCGATGTGATTAATGGCGTGAACGCTGTTCATGATTTTTTCATTGTCCAAAAACCCATGCTCATCAACATCAATATTCACACAAGCATTGCATAAATCGCCATAATCTTTAATCAGCTCTGGTAATAAAGCGATTTCTTTGGCGGTTTTAGCCTCACCAATGGCAAATCTTAGGCGTAAAGGATTGTCTTGATTGAGTTTATTTAAAATACTTGTCAAATCAGACAAATCTTGTTTGGCAAAATCAAAATTATCCGTATTGATGTATTCACCAAATGGGTTTGTAACCAAACGAAGGGATTGTACAATATAGCCATGCTCCATTAATTGATGGGCGACTTTTTGGCAATTGAGTTTGGCGACATTTAAAATATTTTCCCAATCATTTTTATCATCAGACAAACAAATAAAAGCGGTAACCGTACGAACTTTACATAAACTTTTATCATAGGTTTTTGACAGCATACCCATCATTTTCTCCTATAATGATATGATAAATTTTGGGGGTTTTTGATTATACAATATGAATATTTGTTTTGCAAGTTGCCAAATCATGATTAATTTTATCGAAAATCTAACCCAAATTTGCTAAAATATACCATTTAACAGGAGATACTCATGACTCTAAAAGTAACCCTAACCGACACCATCAAAACCGCCATGAAAGCCAAAAACATGGAGCAGGTTAAAGTGTTGCGGAACGTACAGGCTGTCATCAAACAAGTAGAGATTGATGGACAAACCGAGCTTGATGACAAAGATGTATTGGCGATTTTACAAAAACAAATCAAACAACGCCAAGAGTCTTTGGGTATTTATACCGCCAATGGGCGTGATGATTTGGCACAAAAAGAGCAGTTTGAGATTGACGTGATTTCCGCCTTTTTGCCCGAGCAGTTGTCCGATGACAAGCTCATTGCTATCATCAATGAGACCATCAGCGAGCTTGGTGCGTCTGGCATGAAAGACATGGGGCGTGTGATGAACACCGTCAAAGACAAGACCGCAGGGCAAGCCGACCCTGCTGTCATCTCAGGACTTGTCAAAAAGGCATTGACCGCATGAGTACGAACGCCCAACATAATTTTGCTTTTGCCTCTGACAACTATTCAGGCGTACATCCTGCCATCATGGACGCACTTATTAGTGCCAATAACGGACATGACAAGGCATACGGTTACGATAGCCACAGCCAAGCTCTGGCGGAGCATATCAAACAAACCTTTGGCGAGCAGGCAGTTGGCTATCCTGTTTTTAACGGCACAGGGGCGAATGTTTTGGGATTGTCGGCGATATTACCACGATTTGGTGCGGTTATCTGCACCAATCACGCCCACATCAACAATGATGAAAGTATCGCTCCGCAGTATGTTGCAGGGATTAAGCTGTTGGTGATTGATAGTGATGATGGCAAGCTAGATCCCCAAAAAATCCGCCACTTTATTCGCCCATCCGAGCACCACCCACAGGCTCGTGCGGTCTATATTAGTCAAACCACTGAGCTTGGTACTTGTTATAGTCTTGATGAGCTTGCCAATATCCGCCAAGCTTGTGATGAGTTTGGGCTGTATCTCTACATTGACGGGGCAAGGCTGTCCAATGCCGCTGCCCACTTGGGTTGTCGTTTGGTGGACATTGCCCAGTTTGCTGATGTACTCTCGCTTGGTGGTACCAAAAATGGCATGATGATGGGCGAATGTTTGGTGTTTTTAAATCCCAAACTGGACAAGGATATTTTGCACTTACGCAAATCTAGCATGCAACTGGCATCAAAAATGCGGTTCATCTCAGCTCAATTTGTGGCGTGGTTTGAACAAGAACTGTGGCTGTCGCTTGCCAAACATAGTAACGACATGGCAAGCTATTTATACAGCCAAATCAAAGACTTAGACGGAGTTGTCATCACCCAAAAAGTCCAGAGCAATGCTGTGTTTGTCATATTGCCGCCCGATGTGGTTACAAAACTACACGATGACTTTCATTTTTATGATTGGAATGATGAAACGGGGGAGATACGCCTGATGATGAGTTTTGACACCACCAAAGAGCAAGTGGATGAGCTTGTGGAAAGAATTAAGGCGTATTTATAAGGTTAATTTATCTATCAAAAAGCATTGCTATATTGGCAATGCTTTTTTATCACCTTTAATAAATCATACTCTTTTA